>CACZWA010000021.1 GCA_902784685.1 uncultured Ruminococcus sp. | reverse complement strand
CCATTTTAAATTTTCAATTTTCAATTTTCAATTTTCAATTTACTAACTCTACTCTTAACGGGCGGCAGATTGCCGCCCCTACATCTTTTCGCTTTAAAATATTTCTGTTCTTATTTGATTTTTCAGCTCCATAAACGAAATCATATACTCGCTCGGCCTATCCTCGTTCGGTTTAAGAGCGCCGTAAGGAAAATAAAAGACCATCCCTTCTGCGCAAAGATAATAATTTTCGGTCTTAAAAAAGGCGTAAAGCCTTGCATTCCAGTCGTCAAAAAAATTTTCGCCGTCTGCAATACGCTGTTTTATTTTGCCGCTTAAAATATACAAAATCATTTCACGGTAGCGCACGTTTTTTCTGAAAAAATCTCCCAGCCGCACAAGCGAGCCTGTTCGGGTATTCCACGTTGCGCCGCTCACAAGGTTAATTCTGTTCATATTATTATCATAGGAATTAATTTCGTATTTATATGAAATTATAAATCTTGAACTATACATAAGCCGGTACACCCTTGCAACCGAGAAATCGCCCTCTTTTTCTCTTGCGGCAGGAACAATACTGCTATGTATGAATTTTTCAAATTCACCTGCGGCAAATTTTGAAAAATTGTTTATTGAAGCTGTCGCCGTTCCGTCCGGCTTTTCTATTACGGGATAATGAATATCGTAGCACAAATTTCCGCGCTTTTGCGACACAATCTCGGTGCGTATTTTATAGTTAAACATAAAAAATTGCCTTTCGTTTTAATTTTATATAATTATATGCCGCAAGGCTTCCTCTTTATTCCGCCTTGAGCGGCTTTTTTTGCAAAACTCCCTCACGCCTTGAGTAAAGCTCCGCCCCTACCCATACGATAAGCGGCAAAATTACCTGAAAAATCGGTGCGTAAAATCTGTATATCGCCAAAAACTCATAGGAATCGAGCGTGTTTTTAAATATAACAAGTGCAAGCGAAATCATTGCAAGGCTTGACGGAACAACAAGGGTTTTGTAATCGGAACAGCCTATAAGACTGCCGATTCCACTGCTGAAAACATATATGCAAACGCAGGTTTTTACTACCTGTGCAATCAAAAAAGCCGTAGATATAACAACCTCAACTCTGGAGAAAAAATCCATAATGTTAATGACTCCGGTTGCAATATACGAAGGATAGTACGTCAGGGCAATTGTGTGCGAACCGAGAACAAGAATACTCCTGAGCGTTTCCGCAACAAGCAGAAAACCGCCGAACAAAAGCCCGTACAAAAATATTCCGCAGTTTTTCTTGCGGTTTTTCTTAAAGCCGAGCAGGGCAAGCACAAGCGCCGCTTCACCAATAGGAAACGAAAGCGTTGTGAAAATATCTCCGAAAAAAGCTTTGTTTGCCGTTTTCAAAACAGGTAAAATGTTACTTATATCGGCATTTCCGAGCGACAGAATATTTGTAAGCAGAATAAGAAACATCATTATCGGGAGGAAAAAATCGGTAAATCTGCCCAGCGTTTCAATGCCTTTTTTAAGTATATATATGCTCACTCCGCCAAACATCATAAGCGTTATGAGCTGCGGCGTTTCGGGCATTGATACAACCATATTAAACTCCGAAAAAGATTTCATTGCCATTGCGCCCAGATGAAAAGCGTAAAAACTTGTTAAAAGGGTTATTATTCCGCCCCAAAAGCGACCGAAGCAGATATTTGCAATTTCAAACAGACCTTTTCCCGGGAAAATATCGCCGATTCTGGCATAAACAAGAAACAGCGGCACGGCAAGCACGCAGGAAAAAAGCGTTGCAAGCCATGCGTCCTGCATGGAGCGGTTTGCGCCGCCCGACATAAGTATTCCGCCAACAATCATCATTACAATTATTCCCGTAAGTTGTCTGTTTGATACTTTTTCCATATTCTCTCCCGTTGTTTAATTATTTTTGTGTAGTTTCAATCATCGGTTTGCTATCATTTTATATGCCGTTTCAAAAACCCTGTTCGGGCTCGGAACGTCAAAGCCCAGCCCCAAGTAAATAACGACTGCAAGCGCACATACAGTAAGCAGGGAATATGCGGTTATAACCGTAAACCGCTCTTTTGCATTGCGGTTTACAAAGTCGCACATAATGCACGCCGCCGCAAATAATATAAACAAAATTGTTTCGTTCAAAGATAATCAGCCTCACTTTTCGTCATCGGTTTTGTTAATAAAACCTGTGCTACGGAGAGTAATTTGCACGTTGACATCGTAATCTATGTTTTTTAAATAGTCCTCTTTTTTAAAGCTTTCCCATTTTTGTGGGTATTTCTTGTAAATCAGGTTTCCAAAGCCAAAAATATCCTCATCAACCTCATAAGCGAATTTTTTTGTAAGATTTAAAACGTCGTTTTTTAGCTTTTTTTCGAGCTCTTTTATAATTTTATCGTGTTCCTCGTCCGAAAGCACATGGTCCTTGCTTATAAGCTCATCTATGCCCGATTCGAGTTTAAGCAATATTTTTATTTTCGGTTTATTTCCTTTAAATTCGGGCTTTACCGAGGAGGTGCATTTATAAATTCTTTGTGAAACAACGTTTTCGCCGATTTTTTCGGTGATTGTGGTTTCGTTGGTCTTTCCCATAACCATACTCATAATTTTAGATTCGTTAACGCCCAGAAAGGACGAGAGCTTATCGTCATTAAAAAGCGCCGTTCCGCAAATTGCAAGAGACCGCTTTTTTTCGCTTTCCTCCGCCGAAAAAGCAGGGAGCGAGGCGGCAATACCTTTTTCGCTGATTTTGTTAATAAGCTCGTATATTTTAACTTCGGGCGAAACGGAGTAGGTTTTTTGTGAATTTTTTAAAACGTTTCGCATTTCGTATGCCCTAATAGGCTCGCCTGCGGAAGGCATTAAAAACAAATCTTTTGCCTTGCCGCCCTTTGCTATTATAACGTCGCTTGTAATTCTCAGCTCGGTGTCACGCATGGCAAGGTCTATTATTTCGTAAATTCCTCCTCTTGCCGCTTCCTCGCCGATAACCACAGCAACGGTCTGACTGAAAAAAAGCTTTTTCGAGGCGGCGGACGAAACCTCGCCGAGCGCAGAATAAACGGTACTTCCTTCGCCCGACAAAAGCAACTGTTTTCTTGTGGGAGCGGTGTCGCCGCTATTGCTTCCGACAATTTCCACCGTTACCGAATATTTTTTGTTTTCACCTTTATCTACGGCAATTCCGCTTACGAGGAAGGTATCCTCAATTTCCGAATAACTGCCGTAACCGTCACAGCCGCAAAGAAGCAGTAGGGGGAGCAAAAGCGGCAAAATAAGCTTTTTCATATATATTTTCCCTTTCAGTTTTTACGCACAAGATTTTTTGCAATATTTACAGGTCTTGTCTTCATAATCTGCCACGGAAGCCGCAGGTAAATATCCTTTATTTCCTGAATTTTTTTGCCCGATATAAACGAGGTGTAACGAACTCCGTAGCTTGTGAGGCTTGCGGCATGCGCCACCATAAACATAAGCCCGAAAATAAGTCCGTACATTCCAAGCACCGAGGCGAGAATTACAAGGAGTAACCTGTAAAGAATAACTACGCCTTTAAGCTTAGACACCATAAGTCCCGTTATACCTGTCATTGATACGATAATAACCATAGGTGCGCTCACAAATTTTGCGTCAACCGCCGCCTGACCGATAACAATTGCTCCGACAATGCTAAGCGCCGCTCCCACGTTTGAGGGCATTCTCACGCCCGACTCACGCAAAATCTCGAAAACCGTCAGCATTATTATGCACTCAACGGTTATAGGAAACGGCACGCCCTCTCTTGCGGCGGATATACTAAGCGCAAGGTTTTTTGGTATCATTTCCTTGTGAAACGCAACAAGCGCAATATAAAAAGCAGGAGTAATAGTTGTTATTAAAAGACTTATAATGCGGAGCAGTCTGCCGATTGAAGCAAAATAGTAGTTTAAATAATAGTCGTCGTCGCTCTGAAGGCTCTCTATCAAAAGATAAGGCACAGTCATAACCGAGGGAGAACCGTCAACAATTACCGCAATTTTTCCTTCAAGAAGATTTGCGGCAACAACATCGGGTCTTTCGGTAACTCCGGCGGTTTTAAAAGGCGTGTACGGGTTATCCCTTGTAAGCTCGTCAATATAGTTTGTATCGAGAATGCCGTCAATTTCAATTTTTTTCATTCTTTCTTTTAAGGTTTTTAAAACCTCGTCGCTCGCAAGGCTTTTCAGGTAGCATATACATACGCCTGTGTTGGAGCGCGTGCCTATGCTCATCATCTCAAATTTAAGGTCGGGAGTTTTCAGCTTTCTTCTTATAAGCCCCGTGTTCATAAGAAGCGACTCGGTAAAGCCCTCTTTTGGTCCACGGAGATTTTTTTCGTTTTCCGGCTGTTCAACGCCTCTTGTAGCCCAGCCCTTTGAGTTTACGATAAGCGCCTCGCTTGCGCCCTCGGCAAAAACCACGGTATCGCCGTACGATAGGCTTTTGGCAATTAAAGAGACATCACCGCTCTTTTTAACCTCGCCGGCATAGAGAACCTTTTCCGCAATAAAATCAGCCACACTTTCCGTTTCACAGGGCGGAGCAATCATCTCAACAAGCGGCTTTGCTATGCTTCCGTCAACAAGCTCGCTGTTTGCCATTCCGTCCATAAAGAAAAGCGTGCAGTGAATTTCGGGGTTGAAGGCATTTTTACATTCTCTTGTTCGGAGCATGGCGTCGCCTTCAAAAAGATTTTTTATCAGCTCGACGTTTTCGCTCATAACAGGGCTTAAAGAAAGCTCGTCAAAATTTATTTCACCACGCTCGTTAATTAAAATAGCGGTATTTTTTTTCATGTAAATCATTCCTTTTTATGTATTGTGCCACAAAAAAATAAAAATACACGGTTATTTTAAAAATATTGAAATAATAAAATTAAATGTAGGGAACAGGCTTGAACATTCCAACGTAGGGGCGGCAATTTGCCGCCCAAAACGCTTAACCTGAAACGTAGGGAAAGGGCTTGCCCGTTCCGATGGGTTTTGAGAGTTGTAGGGGACGATGCCCACATCGTCCCGAAAAATTATGACAAATACCGTAAAACCGTAGGGGCGACCCTGCGTGGTCGCCCGAAATTACCCCTCATCCGAGTTTTGCCTTTGGCAAAACCCACCTTCCCCCAAGGGGGAAGGCTTGTAGCGTGCGGCAATCTGCCGCCCGAAACTGAAAATATTATAAAAACAGGTGAATACTATGAAAAAAATCCTTCTAATCGGTCCGCCGAACTGCGGAAAAACAATGCTTTTTAACCGCCTCACGGGCGGACATATGCGCTCTGCGAACTTTCCCGGAATAACCACCGAGGGAAAAGAAGGCAGACTTAAAGGCGGCGGCGATATTTTAACCGACCTTCCTGGAACATATTCGCTCAGTCCGCTTTCTTCCGACGAAAAGGCGGCAACGGACGCAATAACAGGCGGCGATTACGACCTTATTTTGAGCGTAATTGACGCAACGCACCCCGAACAAGGGGTTTTTCTCACCCTTCAGCTCGAAAAGCTCGGCAAACCTGTTATTTGTGCGGTAAATATGGCGGACCTTCTCAAAAAAAGCGGCGGAGAGCTTAACGCTTCGCTCCTTTCGTCAATGCTCGGCGTGCCTGTCGTGCCGATTTCCGCAAAAAGCGGTATGAACATAGGTAAAATTAAAGAGCTGGTACGCAGTAATATTCACCTGCCAAAAGCCTCCTTTGACGGCTCTCTGCGCCGCACCGCCGCCGAGATTACTTCCCTTTGCATAAAAACGGAAAGGAAAAAAAGCTCGTTTGCGGCGGATAAGCTCCTTTTAAATCCGCTTTTTGCATTGCCGTTTCTTTTTATTATACTGCTGATGATTTTTGCGGCTGTATTTTCAGGGCCTGTGAGCCGAATCGGAGAGCTTTTTTCCGTTTTTTTTACAAGTGTTTTGCCGCAAAAGGCGGCAGATTTTTTGCTTGCAAAAGGCGTAAGCAAGCCGCTTGCAGGTCTTATAACGGATGGAATATTAAAGGGTGTGGGCGCTGTGCTGGCATTCTTGCCGCAAATGGCGGCGCTTTTTGCCGTCCTCACCGTCCTTGAGGACAGCGGCTATATGGCTCGTGCCGCCTTTATAACAGACAAACCTTTGTCGAGGTTAGGCTTATGCGGCAAAAGCTTTGTACCTCTTATTATGGGCTTTGGCTGTACGACCTCGGCAATCACCGCCGCAAAAGCCGTTTCGGGGCGAAAAAGCCGCTTTCTTACTGTGCTGGTGCTTCCTTTTGTTTCCTGCGGCGCAAGACTTCCCATATATCTTCTTTTCGGCGATACTTTTTTCGGAAGCCGAAGGCTTGTTTTTGCGGCGCTTATGTACCTTCCGGGGCTTTTTCTTTTGATTATAAGCAGTATGCTTTTTTCGGAAAAAAACAGCACCGAAAGCTTTATGCTTGAGCTTCCCGACTACCGTATGCCTTCTTTAAAAAATGTAATTATGCAGACTTTTTTTCTCACAAAAGATTTTGTTGTTCGTGCAGGTACGGTAATTTTTCTTGTATCCGCTTTTATGTGGCTCATAAACGGCACGCCGCTTCTTGGTAAAATCTCCGACTTTTCGGCTCGGCTTTTTTTGCCTCTCGGCTTTGGATTTCCGCAGGCTTCGGCGGCGCTCTTTTCGGGTTTTTTTGCAAAAGAAGCCGTTGTTTCCTCGCTTGCCGTGCTTTGCAGCGGCGGAATTGAAAGCTTTTTCACAAGGGCTTCGGCTGTTTCTTTCACCGTTTTTTCGGCGACCTATCCGCCCTGCCTCACGGCGCTTTCGGTTATGAAAAGGGAAATCGGCGTTTCATATACGGTTTTTGCCTTCATCTACCAAATTACGGCGGCGTATTTATGCTCGGCGGCGGCTTACTACCTCTGCGTTTTCTTAAACTTGTAACTTTTTGGCAAAATATGCGGAAAATTTTTCTTGCTTTTTAACTCATTATATGGTAGAATATGTAGTGAGAGTTAATAACGTGAAGGTTCCTTTCACGTTAGCCTCCGGCGGAATGGAGATTACTATAAGAAGGAAGATTTTTCATGAAAATATTAATGGTACTTATGGGTCTTGATATCGGAGGAGCCGAAACCCACGTTGTTGAGCTTGCAAAAGAGCTTAAAAAGCAGGGTCACGACGTTTCGGTTGCTTCGAGCGGCGGCGCTTATGTTACGGACATAACCACCGCAGGTATTCAGCATTTTTTTGCGCCGCTCAAAAAACATTCCGATATGCTAAGAGCATATTTTATCATGCGGCGTATAATTAAAGAGGTTAAGCCCGATATTGTCCACGCTCATGCAAGGCTTCCTGCTTTTATTTGCCACCTTGTACATAAAACAGGCGGTAAATTCGCCTTTGTTACAAGCGTTCACGGCACTTACGACACAAACGGTCTTATGGGCAAACTTTCACGCTGGGGAAGCCGTCAAATGGCCGTGAGCGAGGATATAAAAAGATACCTTTTGCAGAACTACAAAAGGGTTAAAGCGCAAAACGTTTACGTCAGTGTTAACGGTGTTGATACGGACAAGTTCTCTGCGGAGGTCAGCGCAGACAAAATTATAAAAGAGTTTTCGCTAAATCCCAACGCCGAAAGAATCGTCTATGTGAGCCGCCTTGATTCAGAGGTTTGCGCAGGTGCTTTTGCGCTGTTACGCCTTGCTCCGAGGCTGATAGAACAAGTGCCGAATCTTGAAATAATCATAACCGGCGACGGCACAAGCTTTGACGAGCTGAAAGCCGAGGCGGACAGGGTTAACGCCGCCGCAGGCAAAAACGTTATTGTTATGACAGGCGCAAGAACGGACATTTACAACATAAACGCCGCCGCCTCTTACTGCGTTGCCACAAGCCGCTCGGCTCTTGAAGAAATGGCGCAGGAAAAGCCGTGCATTATGGCAGGCTCTTTCGGATATATGGGGATTTTCTCCGAGGAAAAGCTTGTTGATGCCGTTGGGAATAACTTTACCTGCCGAGGCACTCACCCGATAAACGACGACGAACTCTTTGACGATATTATGAAGCTTCATAATATGACGCAGGAGGAACGTGCGGCTCTCGGTGCATATTCGAGAAGTGTTGTCGTTCAGCACTACTCCTTGCGCAAAATGACAAACGACAACTTAAAAATGTATGAGGACGCCGCAACCGACGGAAAGTTTGATGCCGCAATTCTCGGATATTACGGTTTTAGAAACAGCGGCGACGACACGCTTTTGCATGCAATTATAGGCTCTCTTAAAAAGCGTGAGCCGAATGTGCGAATTGCCGTTTTCTCGAACTCGCCCGAAGAAACCGCAAGAATTTACGGAGTTCATGCCGTAAACCGTTTTGACTACTTTGCGGCAAGAAAAGTTTTAAAGCATACCAAGCTGTTTATAATGGGCGGCGGAAGCCTCCTTCAGGACGGCACAAGCAGACACTCGCTTTTATATTATACAACTTTTTTAAATACGGCAAAAAAACTTTGCAAAAAAACCATGCTCTACGCAAACGGCATAGGTCCGTTTCTGCATAAAGGAAGCGTTAAGCTCACGGCGAAGGCTCTGCGTGGGGTTGATGTAATTACCCTTCGAGACAAGGATTCTGCCGATGATTTAAAGAAAATGGGCAGAACGGAAAATGTTTTTGTGACTGCCGACCCGGTATTTACTTTGAGAGATAATTTACCTAAACGCTCCGAATATTTACCCGAAGTTCAAAACCTTTCAAAAGACGACAAATACGTTTGCGTTTCTCCGAGGAATTTCGGCGCTCAACCGGCAAATTTCGAGGAAAGCTTTGCCTCAATGTGCGATTATATCGCTTCCGAATACGGCTATAAAATTGTGCTTTTGCCAATGCAGTATCCGTATGATGCAAAAATTTGCCGCAGTATTCAGGCTAAAATGAAAGAGGAAAGTATTTTTATTGCTTCTCGCCTTCAATCGAGAGATATGCTAAGCATTATAAGCGGCTGTGAGTTTGCCGTCGGGGTAAGGCTTCATCTGCTTATTTACGCTTCAACCGTGGCTGTGCCTGGAATAGGCATTGTTTACGACCCGAAAGTAAGCAGTTTTCAAAGGTATATAAATCAGCCTTATTATATTGAGCCGAGAGGGCTTTCTTCGGGAAGTTTCTTCTCTGTCATTGACGAATGTGTTAAAAACAGAGCGGAAACGGCGGCAAAGCTTGCGGAAACAGCGGAAATTATGCAAGAAAAAGCGGAAAAAACCGCTGATATTGCAATTAAGTTTATCCGTGAATATTAAGAATAAACGGTGATTTATATGGGAAAAATAATGGGAATTGACTACGGCAAATCACGAATAGGGCTTGCCGTGAGCGATATTATGGGGCTTGTTGCAAATCCGCTTAAAACCGTGTGCGAAAAGCATTTTCCGTCACAGGTTTCCGCTGTTGCGGAGGAGGTAAAAAAAATCGCCCCTTCAAAAATAGTAATCGGTCTGCCGAAAAATATGGACGGCACCGAGGGCGAAAGCGCCGCTCTCGCAAGAGAATTTGGAGAAAAGCTTTCTGCCGAAACAGGAGTGCCGCATGTGTTTCTTGACGAGCGCTTAACCACCGTTTCGGCGCACAAAATGCTTAACGAAATGAATGTGAATGGGAGTAAAAAGCGCAGGGGTGTGGTTGACACGCTTTCTGCCGTTATTATACTGCAAAATTATTTAGACAAGGAGGTTCATTTATAATGAGCGAAGAAACAAAAGACATTTTTGCTGATGACGAGGAGAACGAGGAGGAGAGCAATGTTGTTATTCTGACTGATGAGGACGGAAACGACGTTGAGTTTGAACATCTTGATACAATCGAATACGGCGACGACATTTATGTTGTTCTTATTGAAACTGTTGATGACGAGGGCGTTACAATTTTGAAGCTTATTGAAGGCGACGACGAAAACGACGACGAGCTTACAACGGTTGAAGATGAGGAAGTTGCCGAGGCGGTTTACCGAATTTTCAAGGAAAGAAATAAAGATTTCTTTGATTTTGAGGACTAAAAACGGCAAAAACTTCTCTAAGGCAAAAATCCCTGCAAATGCGCAGGGATTTTTTGTTTACAGAAAAACGCATTAGCTTAATAATAAAATCGAAAATATAGGGGACGATGCTCACATCGTCCCGAAAAACTATGACAAATACCTTATAAAACCGTAGGGGCGGCAATTTGCCGCCCGCCAAGTGTGGAGTTAATAGCACAGCACACAAGCCTAATGGGGACCCCGAAAAATCGTGAGATTTTTTGGGGAGAGGAGCAAGTCGCCCGGCAGGGCGAGCAAGCGGAGCTTGCAAGCTAAAAGGCGACTTGTGACGATGTAGGGGCGACTTGTGACGACGTAGGGGACGATGCCCACATCGTACCGAAAACTATGATAAATACTGTAAAACCGTAGGGGCGACCCTGCGTGGTCGCCCGAAATTGCCCCCTCATCCGAGTTTTGCCTTTGGCAAAACCCACCTTCCCCCAAGCGGGAAGGCTTGTAGGGGCGGCAATCTGCCGCCCGCCAAGAGTAGAGTTAATAAATGTAGAATTCAAAATTCAAAATGGTGGTCAATTTTTGCCCGACGGCAAAAATATTTTTAAAAGTGTTGCAATTTTGTTTTAGTTATGGTATAATTAAAGTGCTACATAATTTAACATAAATCAGCATGTGTTTTTCTTTTGGCAAAAATACAGGCTTATACTAACATATGCTGATTATGTGAGTTAAATTGTGTAGCAACAAAAGAGCTTGTATTTTTCGGTGTACAGCTCTTTTGCTGTACACTTTTTTTATTGGAGGTGGTTATATTGTGGGTAATAAAATATAATAATGAGACACAGCTCACATAGGTTTGAGAAACAAAAAAACGTTTATTTTTGGAAAGGGTGCGCCGATTAAGGCTCACCCTTTTTTGTTTTCGTGCGGGCGGCAGATTGCCGCCCCTACATTGTCACAAGTCGCATTTTTATCGCCCCTACAAGCCTTCCCCTTGAGGGGAAGGTGGGCGGCGAAAGCCGCTCTGATGAGGTGGGATTTTCGGGCGACCACATAGGGTTGCCCATATGGTTTTAAGGTATTTGTTATAATGTTTCGGGACGATGTGGGCATCGTCCCCTACATTGTCACAAATCGCCTATACTTAATTATTTTTGCCGCAGGCAAAAATTGACCATCATTTTGAATTTTGAATTTTGAATTTTGAATTTACTAACCCCACTCTCCAAACTAAAAAAGCAAACAGATAGGTTTGCCCTATATGTTTGCTTTTGGTTTACATAATGTGGTTGACAAATTATTTATTCAGGTACGACAATATGCGGTTAAGCGTTTCATCATCATAAAACTCTATTTCAATCTTACCCTTTTTATCGTTCTGTTTTACTCTAACCTTTGTTCCGAGTTTCCTCGAAAGGCTTTGCTGAAGCTCTTTTGCGGCAAGGTTCATAACAACCGCACCTTTTTCTTTCTTTGTCTTGCCTGTCTTTTTGTAACTGCCGACAA
>CACZWA010000020.1:592-12161 GCA_902784685.1 uncultured Ruminococcus sp. | reverse complement strand
CCCCCTGCCGCTTCAACAAGCTCTTTAAGGGTAATGCCCACCGGCACTTTTATCGTTATAGGATTTTTTACCTCACCTGTAACGGTAACGTATTTTTCCGTAACTGGTTTATTATTTTTCAGGACGTTATAAATGCCGAGCATTGTTTCAACGTTATAAACCGTGACGCCTACCGAAATAGGTATTTCTCCCGGTTTTACAACACGTCCTGTGGTTTCGTATATGAGAACAATCTCATCTCCTGTCGGATAAAAGGACTGCATTTTTGATATTTTAATATCCGGGAAACTGTCCTTTTGCGCATCAAGCGCTTCAAGCGCCGCTGTATATGACGCCTTTATGCCGACAACTAAATTATCTGCTCCGACTGCTTTTCCGACTGTTCTTAAAGCGGTAAGAATTTCAAAAGCATTCCGTTCAAGAACCTGTCTGTGCAGTCTTAAAAGTGGTTCACATTCGGCGCAGTTAAGCACAATGGTGTCTGCTTTTTTATCAAGCTTTGCATAAGAAGGAAAGCCTGCGCCGCCTGCGCCTACAACTCCGCCTTTTTTTAAAAGGCTTTTTATCTCGCTAAGCTCCATCTTACTTTATAACACCTTCCTGACCCTCGTCAACAATTCCCACAATTGCGGCGTCAATCGGAGCTTCATTCATACCACAGCCGACTCTTGCCGCACTGCCTGTTGCAACAAGCACCGTTTCACCGATACCTGCGCCAATCATATCAACCGCTATAAATTTTTCTTTGTTCTTTTCAAGCGGCTCTACGACCATAAATTTGCTTCCTATTAAGTTTTCCTGTTTTCTTGTGGAAACTATACTTCCGGTAACTTTTCCTAATATCATAACAATCCTGCCTTTCAAGCGTAGCTTTCAAGAAAGCACCTTCAGCGCACGCCTGCGGCGGGCATAGAAGGATAAACGCTTTCGCAATTGCCCACATGCATTTACGACCAAAGTGAGGAAAAATTGCATGGGCATAAAATCAATATTTTCACTTTATAGGAAAGGAATTTTCTATAAAGTAAAAAAGGACTTGTTTGGCAGGGCAAAAAAGCTTTTCGCCCTGCCGCATAAATACCGAAATTATTTAAGACTCGGTAAAATTTTTTCAACGTCCTCGTGGGGTCTGGGTATAACGTGAGTTGCGATAAGCTCGCCAAGACGTGAAGCAGAATTTGAACCTGCCTCAACAGCAGACTTAACAGCGCCTACGTCGCCTCTAACCATAACAGTTACAAGACCTGAACCGATTTTTTCTGTTCCTACAAGTGTAACGTTTGCTGCTTTAAGCATAGCATCGGCAGCTTCAATAGAAGCAACCAAACCTCTTGTTTCTACCATACCAAGTGCCTGTTGTACCATTTTTATTTCCTCCTTTTCAGTAATTGTTTCGTTTTTTACTGCAGCTTTTGCAGGTGCTGCGTCCTTTTTTGCAGTTGTTTTTCCTGCCATTTTTACCCCTGCCTTTCTTTAATTAGAATTTCGGGATAATCTTCTCAACATCAGTGTGGGGTCTGGGTATTACGTGTACGGCAACAAGCTCGCCGAGTTTCTGAGCAGCGTTTGCTCCAACTTCTGTTGCAGCTTTAACAGCGCCTACATCACCTCTAACCATTACACTTACAAGACCTGAACCGATTTTCTCTGTTCCTACAAGTGTAACTTCTGCAGCCTTTACCATTGCATCCGCAGCCTCAATTGATGCTACAAGACCTCTTGTTTCTACCATACCTAATGCTTCCTGTGCCATTTTTATTTCCTCCTGATTTAAAATTTTTTATTTTTATTCATTTACAATAGCAATTTTTATTCCCTCACGGTTGAGGTTTGTTTTGAGTGCTTCGTTTATTTGACCCAGCGGGAACTTATGTGTGATAAGGTCTTTCATCGGAAGTCCGATTCCCTTTGCACGTTTAAGAAAATCAAAGGTTGTTGCGTAGTCACGAAGCGTATATACCCACGAACCTACTGTTGTGATTTCCTTTGAACATATATCAAAGTGCGGATTAATTGTTGCGTCACCGCCGTTTATGAAGAAGCCAAGCTCGCAAAGTCCGCCGCCGTTTCTTATAAACTTATATATGTTTGAGTGAGCAACCGGTGAACCTGTGCATTGGAATGCAAAGTCCGCCATATATCCGCCAAACGCCTCTTTAACGCCCTCGCTAAGTGCCTCGGAGCCATCGTACTTTGTGAAGTTAACGGTCTTTCCTGCGCCCATTTTCTTTGCAAACGCAAGTCTGTTTTCATCTCCGTCAACAGCTACAATGTTTTCTATACCCATGGTTCTTAGTACCGCTATGCAGATAAGTCCGATAGGACCGCAGCCCTGAACCGCAACTCTGCTGTTAAAGCGAAGTATTCCGGTTGTTTTTGCACGCTCAACTGCGTGGATTAAAACTGCGCACGGCTCAATAAGTATTCTTGAATCAAGGTCAAGGTCGCTTACGTTAAATATAGTCGAGCCGCCTCTTACAAGTATGTAGTCCGAAAACCATCCGTTAAGGTGAACATCATCGTCAGGCAAAAGTCCGTAAACGTCCGCTCCGCCGACATTCTGCTTATTGAGGTCAAACATTGTAATATCGGGGTTGTCTTTAAATATCATACAGGTAACAACCTTATCTCCGATATTAAGCGGCTTGCCTGCGCTGTCTTTCTTAACGTTTTTACCCATTTTTACTATTTCGCCCGTACCCTCGTGTCCGAGTGCAACCGGGATAAGTCCAAACGGATCACGCTTAAACTCATGCGCATCAGTACCGCAAACGCCGCAGCCTTCCACTTTTACAAGAATATCGTCATCGCCGACCTGCGGCATCGGAAATTCTTTAACTTCAAAGTGTTCAAGCGAAGTAAGCATTGCAACGTGTGCTGTCTGCGGAATTTCACCGCTGCTTTTCGGCGCATGCGAAGGATTGCTTCCCATGCCGTTTAACACCGAGCGCACGATATCTTCTATCTCTTTTGAACTGATATCCATTTCTTTTCTCCTATCCGGCAAAGTTTCCTCTGCCATATTATTTTCATAGAGCTGTGCCGGCAAAATCAAATCGTACTGCGTAAGGCTTCTTGCAAGCTCATTTGCCTGCAAAAGCGTTCCTGCACGCACAATTCTTAATACGCCGCACGGGTTTTTTCTCATAAGCGGGTGACCTCCGTCAACAACCGCAACAAGATATTCGCCTTTTCGCTCTTCTTTTAAACTGTTTTTCTCGCTTTGCGAAAGCACCGCAGCTCCTTCTTCAACTATGTAGTACATAAGCTCGTCTGCCGTGCCGTCCGCCGCAATTATCGCTCCGTTTTTTGCCAAAGCTTTTGCCATGCCCGCCAGCTTTTTAAGGTCGGAGGTTTTATCCGCAATTACAAGTGTTTTTTCACTCATAGCGTTTTTATCACCTCGTCAAGAATTTCAGCTCCGTAGTCCGCAAGAAAAGTATCCTGCTCCTCCGAACCGCCCGAAACTCCGAGGCCTCCGATTATTCTCCCTCCGTAAACAAGAGGAACGCCGCCGCCAAAAACAACTATTTGTCCGCCGTTGGTAAATTGAATACCGTAAAGCGGCTCTCCGGGCTGTGCAAGCCCTTTTAGCTGTTTTGTGGGCATTTTAAGCGAAACCGAGGTAAAAGCTTTGTTAAGAGCTATGTCGTAGCTTGCTATGTAAGAATCGTCCGTACATTCAACAAGAACAGGTCTTGCGCCGAGGTTTGCAACGGCAACAACAGGTTTTACGCCGATTTCCTCTGCTTTAAGCTCAACTTTTAAAGCAAGCTTTTTTGCAAGCGACAAATTTATTTCGTTTATTTCTGCCTTTTCAAGACTCTCTCTAACAACGCTGCTTACAATTTTTTCAAGTTCGTCCTTATTCATCATAAAGACCTCTTATTTGCCGAGCTGCTCCATAACCTTACGGGTTATAGCGGCTACCATATCGGAATCAACGCTGCCGCCTGCATTTTTGCAAGAACCGCCACAGCCGTGACAGCTTGCCTTGCCGTCTTTAGCGTTAAGGCAAACATCAGCCGGGTGTTTACCCTTTAAGCCAAACTGACGTCTTATCTCGTAAAGTCTTTCAACCTGAGCCTTTGAAAGTTCCTTCGGTCCGCCAAGCTGGTTGGCTTTGTAAAGAAGCTCTGCATAGAACTCAAGCGATTCCATTTTATGATAAGCGTTAAGCAGCGAGTCTGAATATGAAAGAGCGCCGTGATTCTCAAGAAGAACAGCGTCAAAATGCTGTAAATATTTTTCAACCGCATCGGGGATTTCTTCTGTTGAAGGTGTTCCGTAAGGTGCAATCGGTACGCAGCCGAGAGCAATTACAGCTTCCGGCATAATCGGCTGTGTAAGCGGAATGCCTGCAATTGCAAACGCTGTTGCATAGCTCGGATGAGCGTGAACAACCGACTGAACGTCCGGTCTTTTTTTGTAAACACGCATATGCATTTTAATTTCAGATGAAGGTTTAAAACCCGGGTTTGCCTGAATAACCTTTCCTTCTGCGTCAACCTTGCAGATGTATTCCGGCGTCATAAAGCCTTTACTTACGCCGGTCGGTGTGCAAAGGAACTCGTTATCGGAAAGCTTAACCGAGATATTACCGTCATTTGCGGCAACCATACCTCTGTTATAAATTCTTTTACCGATGTCGCAGATTTGTTTTTTGATTTCGTACTCCGATACCATTTTACATTTCTCCTTCTTAATTGATATATTTATTCATCTTTTTACACTATTAATTTTACCACCAAAATGTTGGTTTGTCAATAGTTTTTTCTGTTTTTCTCTGTTTTTTTATCTGTTTATTTTTGATTTGTGGTTTTAAAATCTTTGTTTGTCATTTTTTTGCTTCGTATCGTCTTTATATCACATACCAAGCAAAGATTAAGTCTTTGTTATATCGCACACGGTAAAGCCGAGCTTGTTTCTGCAATAATCCGTAAGCGATATAAGCGCCGCTTCAACCTCGGAAACGCTTCCCGTTATTATGAGTGTTCCGCTGAAACGGTCAACAAAGCCAAGCTCCGCACCCGACGTTTTTATTGCTATATCCCCTGCAATAATTGCTGTTTCCGCAGGCGACATAGTAACAATGCCGATTGCACTCTTTGAATAATCAAGTGCAGGGTCAAGACCGAGCTTTCGGTATAAAATCTCATCGGGATTTGCAATGATATGGGCAATAGTAATCTGCTTGCCCGGCACCAGCTCCTGAATTATTCTGACTTTGCCGTCGCCCGATAAAATATCGTTAAGTTCCGCCATACTAAAGCATTCCTTTCTCTATCCACCAATCTGAACATAAAGTCCTGTCTGCCTTGCGGCTTCCGCAAGCTTTTCCATATGCTCTTTCCCCGGAGGTGTTATTTCTTTTAATGTATATTCTCTGCCAAGCCCCTCATATTTGTCCTGTCCAAGTCTGTGATACGGCAGAAGGTGAATTTCCTTAACATTCGGGAGATTTGCCGCAAACCTTGCTATATCCGTTATCTCCTGAACCGTATCATTAAAGGTCGGTACAACCGGCACACGGATAATAAGCCTTTTTGCGCTTACCGCAAGCTTTTTTGCATTTTCAAGAATAAGCTTGTTGTCACGCTTTGTAAAAGCCTTGTGCTTCTCGCTGTTAATATGCTTAATATCCATTAAATACAGGTCGAGGTACGGCAAAAGCTTTTCAATTTTTTCAAACTCCATACACGCAGTGGATTCTATGGCGGTATTTATGCCCATATCCTTTGCTGCGGCAAGCAGTGCCGCCGAAAAATCCGCCTGACACAGACACTCTCCGCCCGAAAGCGTAAGCCCACCGCCGGAGCGGCGGTAGTACGGCATATCACGGACAACCTCCTGCATAACTTCTTTTACGGTTATGTCCTGTCCCACGGTTTTCGCTTTACCGTCTGTAATCATTGTTTCTATTTCACTGCTCTGCGATTCGGGGTTGCAACACCAGCGACACCTCAGCGCACAGCCTTTAAGGAAAACAATTGTCCTTACCCCCGGTCCGTCGTGTATGGAAAATCTTTGAATGTTGAATATTCGTCCTTTTATATCATCATACCAATTCATAAGTTTTCCGCCTTTTAAAATTTAATCAGAAATTCATCTGTTCGGTTCTGTTAATAATATCGTCCTGAAGCGAGCGTGAAAGCGTTGTAAACAGCGCGCTGTACCCTGCAACACGAACAACAAGACTCTTATATTTTTCGGGGTGAGCCTGTGCGTCACGCAAGGTTTCACGGCTTACGACGTTAAACTGCATATGACTTCCCTTTTGGTCGAAATAGCCTCTTATAAGCGTTACAAAGCTTTCTATGCCGCTCTTTCCCTGAAGAGCCGACGGATGGAATTTCATATTAAACAGCGTTCCGTTTGAAGCTATGAAATGGTCGAGCTTTGAAACCGAGTTGGCTGAAGCTGTCGGACCTTTAACATCCTTACCTGCCGACGGAGAAACACCGTCCGCAACAGGAGTATGCGCATATCTTCCGTCGGGCGTTGCGCCTGTCTGTGCGCCGAGCGGCACATTTGCCGATACCGGGTAAAGCCCTGCCTGGAATATTCCGCCTCTTGGGTTTTTGAATTTTTCAAGCGGTCTTGTGTAGGTATAGGCAACATCCTTTGCAAACTCGTCTACTTCTGTTATATCGTTTCCGAACTTCGGAACTTCGTCGATAAGCTCTTTAATTTTAGCGTACTGTGAGCCTGCTCCCTCGGAAGCAGTTCCTGCGTTCTTTTGAACTTCTTTATATATGCTCTCAACAACCGAGCGGTTAACCTCAACACCCGATTCTTTAAGCTGTTTTGCAATTACGCCTGTTATTCCTTCTATATCCGCTCCTGCTCCGTCCTTGCCGTAGTTATGCGCAAGTGCTTCTTTAAGCTGTGCAAGCGTGAACTTTTTCTGCTCAAAAACAAGAGTCTTAATAGCGTAAAGTGAGTCGGCCATATTTGCTATACCAAAGCCCTGCGGCCCTGTAAAGTTATAAACCGCCCCGCCTTCCTGAACGCTCTTTCCTCTGCCTATACAATCCTCAATCATACCCGATAAGAACGGCAAAGGACAACGCACGGCATGAGCTACGTCTATTGCGTTATCTGCATTTACAAGCAGTTTTATTGCGTAGTTCATCTGTGCCTTGTAAGCATCGTAGAACTGTTCAAAGCTTGTCATTTTTTCTACTGCGCCTGTTTTAACTCCGACCTGTACACCGTTCTCCATACCGTTTGAGAAAACAAGTTCGAGCGGACGGCACATATTAAAGAATGCGGCGTCGTGCCAGCCGTCGGTTTTACCCGATTTCTGCGGCTCAACACAACCGATTATGTTATAATCTCTTGCGTCCTCCATTGTAAGTCCACGGCTAATAAGAGCAGGAATTATAACCTCATCGTTGTAATACGCCGGAAGTCCTACGCCTGTTCTTGTAAGCTCTGCGGCTTTAACCATAAAGTCGTGCGGCGTCCCGTTCCATACTCTTATTGAGAATGACGGCTGAGGCAAAAGAACGTGCATGGTTGCCTGAATACACATAAAAGAAAGGTCGTTTGTTGCATCTGCGCCGTATCTGTCCTGACCGCCGGCTATAAGATTCTGGAAAAGGCTGTAACCCGCAAAACCCTCTGCGCTTGCGGCGTCACGGACTTTGTTAAGGTCGTTGAGCTTAACCCAAATGCAGTCCATAAGAAGCTGTGCTTTTTCGTATGTAATAAGCCCTTTATCAAGGTCATTTTTAAAATACGGATACATATACTGGTCGAAACGTCCGGGTGAAATTGAGTGTCCGCTGGACTCAATCTGTAAAAGCATCTGAACAAACCAGAAGGACTGGCAAGCTTCATAAAAGCTCTCTGCTCCGTTCTCGGGAACTTTCATACAGTTTTCCGCAATTTCTTTAAGCTCCTCTTTGCGGTTTAAATCTTTTTCTTTTTCGGCAAGTTCAAGCGCAAGCAACGAATAACGTTTTGCATATGCAATTGCCGCCTTACAGCTGATTATTACCGCATTTAAAAAGCTGTGTCTCTGTGCATAGTCCTCATCGCCGAAATCAAGCTTTTTAAGTGCCGCTTCGGCTTCCGCAATTATCCCCTTAAAACCGCTTTTTAAAATTTTTGCATAGTTTACGGTAACGTGACCTATACCGTTGTAGAAGTAGTTTCCGGGCGTAAACATATTATGCTCAATGGCAATAAGCGTTTCGGGCGCCATATAAGCCGTTGCAAGCTCGCTTGTGGTTTTGCCCTTCCAATATTTATATACCTCGTGAAGTGTTTTTTTGGTTTCTTCCGAAATATAGAACGGGTCTGCCGTTCTGGTTGCAACCGTGTCAAACTCGCTTTCAAGCCATTCAAACGAAAATTCGGGGAACACTTGACAGCCTCTTGCGGTCTTTGCGTTACTTCCGACAATAAGCTCCTCGTCACGAATGGTTATCGGTATATTTTTAAGTATATGCTCAAAAGCTTTTGCTCTGCGCATAATTATGGGTTCGCCCTCTGTCTGCTTGTAGGATTCCGTAAGAAGAACCGCTCTGTCCGCTTCTATTTCGGGCAAATGGTCAAACATACGGTCAATCATCCTCGTAATTCTTTCAGGCTTCGGTAAATCTACTATTTTATAAGACATCGTAAATTTCACCCTTTCTAATAATATCTTCTATCGTTTTCTCTGCGTTTTCCGTTATAAAATTTGCGGCTTCTTCCGCACTCTTATGACCGCCCTTTACTGCGGCGGAATATTTTGTGAGTTTAAGCATTTCGGCATCGTTTTCTCCGTCACCTATTACGGCGATTTCATCACGTTTCAGTTTAAGCAAACTTAAAAGCTTTAATACTGCCCTTTCTTTACCTGCATAGCTTGAAACAAATTCTGTCCAGCCGTCCTTTTTATATACAATTTTGGTAAGACCGTCAGCCGTACCCGAAAGCAATTTTTTGCCAAAAACCGAATTTGCTTCGCCATAGAACGAAAGCTTTAAAATATCTTCTTCTGTTTCGCCTAAATTTTCCGCCGTGACGGCATGACCGTTTAAAGAACCGATAACTTCTTTTGCAAAATATTCGCCGACATTTTCGCCCTTTATTATGTATGAAAGATATTTTCCGACAGCGACCGCCGCAATGCCTTGCGTCTGCGTCAGAGGCAAAAGAAGTTTCTCCGCCGAAAATGGTCTGATATATGCGCCGTAAAGCGTTTTTTCCTTATATATAACTGCGGCTCCGTCCGAAGGAATATAGTAAATATCCAGTCCGTCGAACATTCTTTTAAGCTCATGATAAGCTCTGCCGCTCGCAACCGCAAACATTATGCCTTTCTCTGCGGCACTGCGTATAATCTCCTTGACCTCTCGGCTGATTTCCGTTTCGCCCTTTTGAAGAAGCGTTCCGTCAACATCACATACAATAAGTTTAATCATTTTGAATTGTCCTTAAAAAATTGTAAAAAAAGATGAACAAACATAAAAACAAATTTTCTTAATATGATTATACCACATATTTTTTTGTTTTGCAAGTGTTTTTTTAAAAAAATAAAGAAAAAAATAAAAAAACAGGCAAAAACGAAGATTTTCGGACTTTATTTTTTTATTTCTACATATTAAATATAAAATTCACTCCAAAAAATACAATTAGGTGTTGAATTAAATCTATTTTTGTGTTATACTTAAAAGAGTAAAAAATATACAGTTTTATTACGGAAGGATAAATATATGACAAACAGAAAAAAATATATCACGCTTATTGCCGTTCTTGCGCTTGTGGCAGCTTTGCTTTTTGCTTATCTTGCAAGCAACGGTTTTTACGGCATGGGAAGCGACGGAGAAAATGTGGAAATAGACATTACCGAAGGCATGCACGGCGGCGCAATTGCAGACGTACTCAAACAAAACGGAATTATTAAAAACGAGTTCTTTTTCAAGGCGGCTCTTCGTCTTTCACGAAAAGCGTCTGCCGTGAAGGTCGGACAGTTTGTGCTTAATCCAAAAATGTCTTACCGGGAAATTATAAATATGCTCACAAACTATTCAAATGACGGGCTTATTAAAATTACAATACCCGAAGGCTACCGAATAAGCCAGATTGCGGAGCTTCTTGACAGCAAAGGAATTGCGGACAAAGAAGAATTTGAACATGAAGTTGCCTACGGCATTTTTGATTATGATTTTATAAAAGCGGACGCCTTACCGGACGATTCACGGCTTGAGGGATATTTGTTCCCCGACACCTATCTTTTTTCCAAAACCACAAGTGCGCACGAAATTATAACCACAATGCTTGACGAGTTTGAAAACGAATTCAGCGAGAATATTAAAAAAGCCGCCGCAAACCAAGGCTTAACCAATGAGGAGGCTGTTATTCTTGCATCAATAATAGAAAAAGAAGGCAAAGAAGAAGAATTTACAACCATATCCTCTGTTTTTCGCAACAGGCTAAATAACAATATGCGCCTTGAATCATGCGCAACAGTCAACTATCTTCTTGACGAGCCGAAAGATACTCTTTCGGTTGACGATACTTATATTGATTCGCCGTATAATACCTACCGAAACGGCGGACTTCCGCCTGCACCTATTTGTTCGCCGGGTCTTGCGGCGCTTGAGGCGGCCGTAAACCCTGCCGACACGGACTATATGTATTTCGTTGCGGACGGAAACGGCGGTAACTTGTTCTCCGTCACATACGAAGAACATCTTAAAAAGAAAGGTGAGGTTCGCAGTGGAGGATAAAATAGTATATCCGTCTGTCAATGATTTTCTGCGCAATCAGCTTCCGAAGCACAGCGGTCTGCTTTACGAGCTTGAAGAATACGCAAAAGAGCCGTATATCCCGATAATTCAGCCTGAGGTTGCACAATTCCTCAAAGTTTTTTTCGGCTATTCACGGCCAAAAAAAATACTTGAAATCGGCACAGCAATAGGATATTCCGCTATTTTCTTTGCAGGGCTTGACGAAAACACAGAAATTGTCACAATCGAAAGAAATCCCGATATGGCAAAGCTTGCAAAAGATAATTTTAAAAAATCGGGTCTCGAAAACCGAATAACCCTTATTGAGGGTGACGCCGCACAGGTTCTCGAAACTCTCGAAGGAGAATTTGACACGGTATTCCTTGATGCCGCAAAAGGTCAGTATATGAAATTTTTGCCGAATATTCTGCGGCTTTTAAAAATCGGCGGAACGCTTATCACGGATAATATTCTGTACCGAGGCATTGTGGCGGACGAAAATCCACCTAAAAAGCATATAACAATAGCCCGAAATCTGCGCGGCTATATTATTGAAATTACTCATAACGAGAGGCTCGAAACTTCTGTTATTCCTCTCGGTGACGGAGTCGGTATATCAAAAAAACTTAAATAAAGAAAGGAGTACATTTTTATGGAAAGAATAGAACTTCTTGCTCCCGCAGGCAGTCTTGAAAAGCTGAAATTCGCCGTTCTTTACGGTGCGGACGCCGTATATTTCGGCGGCGAAGCTTTTTCACTTCGCAGTGCCGCCGAAAATTTTTCAACCAAGGACTCCGGTGAAACAGCAAAATTTTTGTACGAACTTGCAAACAAAACCGGTT
>CACZWA010000020.1:0-578 GCA_902784685.1 uncultured Ruminococcus sp. | reverse complement strand
GGCAAAAAAGCTTATTTAATGGGAGTTGACGCCGCAATCGTTGCGGATATAGGCGTAATTGCCGCTTTGCGAGAAAATGTACCCGGACTTGATATTCATGTCAGCACTCAGGCAAATATCGTAAACGCCAAAACCGCCGCCGTTTTTTATAAAATGGGGGCTAAACGTGTTGTCCTTGCGAGAGAGCTTTCGCTTGACGAAATCAAAGAGATAAGAGCAAAAACGCCTGTCGGCTTGGAGCTTGAAATGTTTGTCCACGGCGCTATGTGCATATCCTACTCGGGCAGATGCCTTCTAAGCAACTACATGACAGGCAGAGACAGCAACGGCGGCTCATGCGCTCAACCCTGCCGCTGGAACTATAATCTTGTTGAAGAAAAACGACCCGGAGAATATTACCCTGTTTACGAGGACGAAAAAGGCACATATATTTTCAATTCAAAAGACCTTTGCCTTATCGAGCATATCCCTGAAATTATCGAATCGGGCGTTACCTCTCTCAAAATCGAGGGCAGAGTAAAAACGGAATATTACGTTGCCTCCGTTGTTAAAGCATACCGAGAGGCGATTGACGCATA
>CACZWA010000019.1 GCA_902784685.1 uncultured Ruminococcus sp. | reverse complement strand
ACCTATGTTTATTGCTCTTTACGGCATAATAGCAAATGTTATTTTATCACTCGTTTTTTCTATCTTTCTTGGCATAAAAGGGCTTGCCCTTGCCGCATCTGTTTCGGTGCTGACTGTGTTTGCGGTTTCCTTTTATATAGTTATGCGTAACCGAAAAGTGCAAGGCTTATATAAAGATGTAGTAAAAATTTTTGTTTCGGGCGCTGTAAGCGCCGCAGTCATACTTGTTGTAAAAAAGCTTCTTATTTCAAGTATCGGGCTTGAAACATTTATGGCAAGATTTTTGGTGCTATGCATTTCTGCCTTTGTAGGCTGTGCGATTTACGGAATATCTGTTTTAGCGGCAGGAGTACCCGAAGTTACCGATATTGTCGGTAAAGCTTTAAGTAAAATAAAAAAATAATGATAGGACGGCAAAAAACATGAAAGACAGTCTTATAATATCTTTTATTGTGAATATATATACTACGCTTGTGCGCTGGTTTGAAAACAGCGCATACTATAAAATCTGGCGTAATATAATGGACTTTTTCGGCAGAATGTATGACAGAAGTTTTGCCGGAAATGCTTTTGTATGTAAAGATAAAAAATTTGCCGAAAACTCTTTCTTTGTAAAACTAATATCGGCAGTTTTGAAAGCTGCGGATTTTGTTATCGGCAGACCTATGCGTTTTATTTCACGCAAAGCGCAGGGAAGTTTAATTTATGACGGCTTTAAATTTTTGCTTGAAAATTGGCAGTATATAAGCGTTAAGTATTATTCGGCGGCTGTTTTTGCGTTTGGCTGTATATCTATGGCTCTTGAAAAGGCAATGCTCGGATATATAAGTAACAGATGGTATGCCATAACGTTAGCAGGTATAATCGGAAGCTTTATTAAACCGTCTGTTTCGTGCCTTGCGGAAGGTGAATTTTGTCTTAACTTTTTTGAGTTAAAACTATTTGAAAATCCCAAAACTATTGAAACAAAGTCATATTCTTCCGTTGCCGTAGCACTTGGCATCGGTGCGGTTTTTGGCGCAATGTATGCCGTTCCGCACTTACAGCTTTTTGTAGCTTGCCTTGTGATTTTTGCGGTGCTTGCGTTTAAATCGGAATATCTACCTTTTTTCGCTATAGTTTTTTTGCCGTTTATACCGACAATGGCGGTTCTCGGAATTGCATTGTTTGCTCTTTCGGCAATGTTTTTGAGAAAAGCAAAAAGCGGTAACACAAATGTGAAAATCGACGGTTTCTCACTTACTGTGCTCGGTATGGTTTTTGTGAATATTTTCGGTGTTATTAACTCCGAGGCAAAATTTCAAAGCGCAAAAATCGCCGCTGTATATATTTCTTTCATTTTATTTTTCTTTGCAGTAAGACAGTTTATGAGCGTTCCAAAACGCTTTTTTGCGACAATCGACTGTTTTATTGCATCGGCAAGCGGCGTTGCTGTTTACGGAATAATCGAGCAGTTATTCGGTTTATCCGAAACAACTTGGCAAGACGAAGAAATGTTTGAAGAAATTTCGGGAAGAGTTTGTTCAACCTTTGAAAATCCTAACGTACTCGGCGAATTTTTCCTTTTAACAATTCCGCTTACCGTTTCAAGGCTTATAACCGCAAAGACCGTAAAGGCAAAGGTTTTGCTTCTTTTGTCATTTGCAGCACAAATGCTTTGCCTTGTATTCACATATTCGAGAGGTTGCTGGATAGGAATTATTATTTCTATGGGGCTTTTAATTGCGCTTTGCGCCAAAAGGTTGTTTGTCGCTATGACGCTCGGCGTTTTTGCTCTGCCTTTTGTTGTTCCGCAAACTGTAATAGACAGGCTTTTGAGCGTTGGAAATACAACAGATACTTCAACCGCATACCGCGTATTTATTTGGCAGGGAACATACCGTATGCTTAAAAAAACATGGCTTTCGGGTATCGGTATAGGTTCTGACGCTTTTAATGCCGTTTACCCAAGATTTGCTCTCGGCGCAATATCTGCTCCGCATCCGCATAATCTGTATCTGCTTTTACTTTCGGAAACAGGGCTTATCGGTATATCCCTTTTTGCGATAACTATGATAGTATTTTATAAATTTACAGGACATATATGCAAAAAATCCGCCGCATTAAGGGCAATAGGAGTATCGCTTGCGGCAGGTATGGGCGGTTTTCTGATTCAAGGTATGTTTGATAACGTCTGGTACAATTACAGAATATATGCTTTATTTTTCATTATGCTCGGTATTGTTGCCGCACTTAAAGATATTGCGGAAAAGGAGTAAATTATGTTAAAGGTATTAAATATAATATCCGATAAAAATATTGGCGGCGCAGGGAAATGTGTTCTTATTTTTGCCGAAAACTACGACAGAACAAAAATAGATTTTTCTGTTGCATTGCCGAGAGACAGTTTATTAAAAAAAGAGCTTGAAAAGCTTGGAGTTAAAATATATGAGGTTGACGGCATTGCCGATAAATCTTTTAGCTTAGAAGGTGTAAAAGAGCTTAAAAAGCTTATAAAACGCCTTAAACCCGATGTCGTTCATACACATGCTTCAATGTCGGGCAGAATTGCCGCAAAGCTTTCGGGCGTTAAAAGGATAATATATACGCTTCACTGCGTATATGAACCCTCAAACTTTATGAAAAGCAGGGTAGGGCATTTAATTAACAAATTTGTGTTTGCACTTTTTTCAGATGAAGCTATTGCCGTTGCCGAGGCGGCTAAGGATAATCTTACTGCCGTCGGCATAAACGAAAAGAAAATTCGTGTGGTTCTTAACGGTATAAGCAGACCGAAAGACTATACCGAGCAGGAAATAGCAGATTTAAAGAAACGTTTTTCAATAAAAGACGGCGAAAAAGTTGTTTCGATTATTGCAAGGCTTGTTTCGGTTAAAGGGCATAAATGCTTTATAGACGCCGCAAATATTCTTACGAAAAAGGGGATAAACGCAAGATTTATTATTGCAGGAAACGGTCCTGATGAAGCAGATATTAAAAACTATGCCGGAGAAAGCGGAAGCAAAGCCGAATTTATAGGTTTTATAAATGACCCTCAGTCACTTACAGCCGTTTCCGATATATGCGCAAACGCTTCTTACGGAACGGAGGCAACAAGCATTTCTTTGCTTGAGGGAATGAGCCTCGGCAAGCCGATTGTCGCAAGCAATTACGGAGGCAATCCCGGTGTTGTGAGCGATGGGGAAAACGGCTTTTTGTTCGATGTTAATGACAGCGCCTCCATGGCTGAGAAAATCGAACTTTTACTTACCGATGAAAAATTATATGACCGTATGTCTGAAAAGGCGTATGAAATATTTAATAAACGCTTTACTGCCAAGCGTTATGCAAGAGATATAGAAAGTATTTATTTTGCTTGAAAGGATGTATGATTTTATGACAAACGAAAAGAAAAAACTGCATTTTAATTTTATAGACGTTTTGATTATTCTTGCTTTTGTAGTTGTTATTATAGGATTTTCATATTATGCTACGGGACATTGGCAGACAAATTCAGGCGGAATAAGTGAAACAACTAATGTAGTGAGATATACTCTCCATGCGGAAGACGTTCCCGAAAGCGTTGCCAAAATGATTTCCGAAGGCGATGAACTGAAAGACGCTTCAAAAGATACTTTTAAGGGTAAAATAGTGAAAATAAACGCAAATGAAAAGTTTGTTGACAAAGAAGCTTTTGACAGCATAAACGGCATTTATACACAGTCGGAACATCCTACAAAATATATGGTCGATTTTGACGTTGAAAGCGCATACGTTTTGAGTGGAAATGCCATATGTATTGACGGAGCAGAAGTAAAGGTCGGCAAAAAAAGCACATATAAATCCGATAATTATGCTTTATCTGCCGTAGTGACAAGAATCGAAGAAATTCAAAGATAACAGGGAGGGCAAAAAATGATTATAGATAAAAACGGAAAGCTTTTCGGCAAAATCAGCATTATTGATATATTTATTATTTTTGTTATAATCGTTGCCGGAATCATTATCGGAATCAAAATAAACAGTTCTGCCGTAAGAACAAATCTTTCGGAAAAAACTTACTCTGTCCGTGTAAGTGCAATAAAACCTGGGAGCGCCGAATATATAAATAAAGGTGACGAGCTTTATGACGACAAAGGCAGTTTTTTGGGTACAGTTGAGGAAGTAAAAGTTTCTGAAGCAAAGACAGTTCATAAGCTTGATAACGGGCAGTATGCAGAAGTTGAAAACCCCGAAAGAGTTGATGTGGATATAACTATAAAAGGCAAAGGGTTTGAAAGCGAAGGCATTTTTTACCTTGACGGAAAGGTTGCACTTCTTGCGGGAGCCGAAAGATTTTTTAAGGGTAGCAAGATTGATTTTGACGGAAAAATTCTTGAAATTCTTGACTAATTTAACTATTATTGTTTAAATCAATACACAGAAGGCAACAATAATCACATATAAATCAAAAAAATAACGGAAAAATTGTGTAAAAACACAGTTGAAAAATATCAAAAAATAGTGTATAATATATTGGTATAAATATATTTTGTGTATAATAACAGGGAAGAAGGTATAAAAATATGAAAGTAACAAAAGACGTAAAAGAGCATAATGAAGTAATTCTTGAAATTACGGTTGAAAAAGAAAAATTTGAAGAGGCTGTTGCCAAGTCTTTCAATAAGAACAAAAAGCTTATTACCGTGCCGGGTTTCAGAAAAGGTAAAGCTCCGAGAAGCCTTATTGAAAAAACATACGGCGAAAGTGTATTTTATGAGGACGCCATTGACTTTATTTTTGAAGATACATATTCCGAAGCTATCAAAGAAAGCAAGACTGAGCCTGTTTCAAGACCTGAAATTGATATAAAAGAAATCGGCAAGGATAAGGATTTTGTATATACGGCTAAAATTTATGTTAAACCCGAAGTTAAACTCGGTGATGTTAAAGGTATTAAAATAGAAAAAGTTGAATATCCTGTTAAAGATGAGGATGTTGACGGCGAAATCAAAAATATGCTTGAAAGAGTTGCTCATCTTGTTGACGCAGGGGATAAGACTATTGAAAACGGAGATATAGCTGTCATTGATTATGAGGGCTTTGTTGACGATGTTGCCTTTGAAGGCGGAAAAGGCGAAAATCACGAGCTTACAATCGGTTCGGGTCAGTTTATTCCGGGCTTTGAAGACCAGCTTGTTGGCAAAAAAGCCGGCGATGAGTGCGATGTAAAGGTAACTTTCCCCGAAGAATATCATGCAAAAGACCTTGCAGGCAAAGAAGCTGTATTTAAAGTTAAGGTAAATGCAGTTAAAACAAAGGAATATCCCGAACTTGACGACGAGTTTGCAAAAGATGTTTCTGAGTTTGAAACACTTGACGAGCTTAAAAAGGCTACAAAAGAAAGACTTGAAGAAAACGCAAAAAAACGTGAAGAAAACGAGCTTTCAAACAAGATAATGGAGGAAGTTCTTAAAATAACAGAAATAGATGTTCCGGACGCTATGGTTCAAAATGAGATAGATGCAAATCTTCAGGATATGCAGTACAATATTCAGAGCCAGATGCCGGGTATAACCCTTGAACAGTATTTCAGCTATATGGGTATGACTGTTGACCAGTACCGTGACAGCATGAAAGATAACGCTTTAAACCGTGTTAAATCACGTCTTGTTCTTGAACAGGTTGCAAAAGACGAAAAACTTGAAGCAACCGATGAAGATATTGAAGCCGAAATTGCTAAAATTGCCGAGCAGTACAAAATGGAAGTTGATAAGGTTAAAGAGCTTATCGGTCAGGGCGGAAATGACGGCATAAAAGAAGATATTTTAAGCAGAAAAGCTTTTGACTTTCTTAAAAGTAAGGTTAAAATAAAGTAACTTTGAATTTGAAAGGAGAAAACGATATATGAAAAATTATATTCCAACACCGTATGTCGTTGAACAGACAAGCAGAGGCGAAAGAAGCTATGATATATATTCAAGGCTTTTGGTGGACAGAATTGTCTTTCTTAACGGCGAAGTAAATGATGAATCGGCAGCTGCTATTGTTGCACAGCTTTTATTTCTTGAAAGTCAGGATCCCGATAAAGACATTAATTTTTATATTAACAGTCCGGGCGGAAGCGTAACGGCAGGTCTTGCAATTTATGATACAATGAATTACATTAAATGTGATGTTTCTACAATTTGTATCGGTCTTGCCGCAAGCATGGGCGCATTTCTTCTTTCCTCGGGAACAAAAGGAAAGAGAATATCACTTCCTCACAGCGAGATAATGATTCATCAGCCTCTTGGCGGAACGCAGGGACAGGCAACGGATATTAAAATCTATACTGAAAATATCCTTAAAATGAAGAAAACTCTTAACAGTGTACTTGCCGCAAACACAGGCAAGCCGCTTGAAATAATTGAGCAGGATACCGAAAGAGATAATTATATGACCGCACAGGAAGCTTTTGAATATGGGCTTATTGATAAGGTTATAGAAAAAAGATAATTTGTAATTTTCTGAGCTAAACCGTGCGGTTTAGCTCATATCAACTTTATTTATTCACGGGGGTGAAACTATGCCAAAGGATTCAAAAATCTGCAAGTGTTCTTTCTGCGGCAGAACAAGCGATGAGGTAGAACAGCTTATAGAGGGACCAAACGTTTATATATGTAACGAGTGCGTTGATATTTGTGCATCAATTCTTGAAGGACAGAGCAGTGAAAACAGCAGCTTCGATGCTGATGACTTGTCTGAAAACTTGCCTACTCCTGCTGAAATGAAAGAAATGCTCGACGCATACGTTATCGGTCAGGAAAAAGCGAAAAAAGCGCTTTGTGTTGCGGTTTATAACCACTATAAACGTATCATATCGCTTGAGAAAAAAGGTAAAAGAAGAAAAAAAGGTGCTGAAGATGTAGAACTTCAAAAGAGCAATATTTTGTTTTTAGGTCCTACCGGTTCCGGTAAAACACTTCTTGCTCAGACTCTTGCAAAAATTCTCAATGTACCTTTTTCTATATCCGACGCAACATCACTTACAGAGGCAGGATATGTCGGCGAAGACGTTGAAAATATTTTACTTCGTCTTATTCAGGCAGCAGATTATGATATAAAAAGAGCAGAGCGCGGTATTATTTACATTGACGAAATTGATAAAATCGCCAAGAAGGGCGAGAATATGTCAATTACACGAGATGTCAGCGGCGAAGGTGTACAGCAGTCACTTCTTAAAATTCTTGAAGGAACTGTTGCTTCCGTACCGCCTCAGGGCGGCAGAAAGCATCCGCAACAGGAGTTTATTAAAATTGACACGACAAATATTTTGTTTATCTGCGGAGGCGCTTTTGATGGACTTGAAAAGATAATCGAACAGCGCAGTGACGGCAATTCTATGGGTTTTGGCGGAGAAGTTTACGGTAAAAGTCAGGCAGAAAGTTCAAAACGTCTTGCGGAGGTTATCCCACAGGACCTTGTAAAATACGGAATTATTCCTGAATTTATAGGCAGAATACCAATTTTTGCTTGCCTGGAACCGCTTGATACCGACAGTCTTGTAAAAATCTTAAAGGAACCTAAAAACGCTATTACAAAGCAATTTAAAAAATTGTTTGAAATGGATGATGTAGAGCTTGTTTTTGACGACGAGGCTCTGACTGAGGTGGCAAAACAGGCTGTGGAAAAGAATACCGGTGCAAGAGGTTTAAGAGCAATTCTTGAAAATATTATGCAGGATGTAATGTTTGAAATTCCTTCAAACAAAGAAATTAAAAAATGCATAATAACAAAAGATGTAATTTTGGGTAAATCAAAACCTGTTTGTGAATAAAAACAACCCACAGCATTTTGCTGTGGGTTAGTATTTTTACGAGGTGATTAAATGCTTTCGTCCTTTAAAACTCGTAGGCGTACTTTTGTACGGTAGAGATTTAAAGGGCGGAAAGCAAGCAGTGGTGCAGTTTTGTTAAAAACTACACCACTAAACATCTTATAAAAAAATATTAAATAAAAACCATTAATTTTTATTTTAAATTAGTTTGCTTGCGGTAGACCGAGTTTGTCAGCACTCTTAAACCCACAGCATTTTGCTGTGGGTTAGTATTTTTACGAGGTGATTAAATGCCGCTTAACATAATAATAGGGAATATAATATCTTTTGTTGCCGCATTGTTTATGACGACAAGCTGTCTTATTAAAGATAAGCAAAAGATATTTTTTCTTCAATCAATGGAGTGTATAACGCTTGCCGCCGCATCAGTATTTTTCAAAGCATATGCAGGCGTTGCAACGCTCCTTATATCGGCACTTCGCAACTATATTGTGTCAAAAGACCGGTTCAGCACAAAAGTTATGTACATATTTATTGCACTTACCGCTTTTCTCGGTTTTTTAACAAATAACAGGGGAGTTATCGGTCTGATACCGGTGGCAGCAACAATACAGTTTACTCTATGCCAAAAATACTGCAAAAAGTTGTTTTCAATAAAACTTATGATATTTGTAAATACATTTGCTTGGGTGGTTTATTCGCTTATAATCAAAGATTATTCAACGGCATTTTTTGATATAATTGCAACAACGGCATGCCTTGTATCTATTATAAGTATGCTTGTTAATTCCTATAAACATCGCTGAAAAGCGGTGTTTTCTTTATTCTTTTATAAATAAAATAAGAGAAAATACTTACAAGCGAAAATTTAAGCAGATTAAACGGCAAAAAAGCATACATTATAAGAGTAAACTTACTGTTAATCTTAGGTATAACTTCTGATGACATATCTATAATAGTTTCAAGTGGCATAATTTTCTCATAAAATGGGAGAAGAAGGAAATAATTAGAAAGCAAGGCAATAATTGTTGCAAAAACTGTACCGAGGACAAGCCCAATAACAGTAGAGCCTTTTTTGCCCTTTAATTTCATCTGCACCGCCGATGCTGTAAAAACCATAATGCCTGAAATTATAAAATCCGCAAGTTCACCTATGCCGCCTGTGTGCGAAAACATTAGGTGTATAAGGTCTTTAACAAGAGCTACAAAAACGCCCGAAACAGGGGAGATGACATAGCCTGCAATCAGGACAATAACTGTGCTTACATCAAGCTTTAAAAAGCTCGGGAAAATTGGCAGTGATAGCTCAAAGAACATAAGAACAGTTGCAATAGCCGCAAAAATGCCGATAAGAATAATTTTTTTTGTTTTCATTTTACCAAAATCCTTTCACACAAAATTAGGGCAATAAAAAAGCCCGTAAAATTATTCTTTACGGGGTGTCATGAGTTTTTCGACAAAATACCAAATTTTTTAAAAAGGATTCTGCGAAAAATTCTTCTCTCATCCAGACTTTACTGTCGGTTTCGGAATTTCACCGAATCGGCGGAAAATACTTTCCGTTCACGGACTTTAACCGTCGGTGGGGAAATAAACCCCGCCCCGAAGAATTTATATATTTAGTATAGCACATTTTTAGGGGATTGTCAATAGTAATCATAAAACACTTTCAAAAAAATCCCAATTAGACAAAATTGATATTTTGTCTAATTGCATAGAGGGGTATTTAAATATATTGGCTTATTGTCAAAATGTCCGTATATGTGTATATGTGTATATTCATCTAATCATTTGAAAATATACATTTATTTACAACGCTCATATTCTTTTTAAATCTTTTATTATATTTGTAGAAGTTTTTTTATCTGGTTTTTGTAATCACTTTTATTTTTATTATATCATTATATTATATTTTCTGCTTCTTTTTTCTGTTACTGTCTTATGTTCTTAAAAAACACAAAAAAGCCGTTTGATGCATTTTGTGAAAATGATACTCAGTACGTCAAAAAAAATTCTATCCATTTTATAACGGTCTTTTATTTTAGATTTTTTTATTTATTTGGCTGTATTGACAAATTCTGCTTTTTGGTTTATTATATTTATGAAAAACATAAAAGGATTTTTTAAAAATGAAATTTAAAAGGATTTATATAGAAATTACAAACATATGTAATATGAATTGCTCGTTTTGTTCAAAGATTAAGAGGCCTCCCCATGAAATGAGTTCTGCTGAATTTTCTTATGTTCTTAAAGATATTAAGAATTATACGGAGTATATTTATCTCCATGTTAAAGGTGAACCGCTCTCCCACTCCGAAATTGATAAAATTTTAACAATTTGTGATTCCGAAAACATAAACGTAAATATAACAACCAACGGTACGCTATTAAATACAAAAAAAGATATTTTAAAAAAACACGGCAGTATCAGGCAGCTTAATATATCGCTGCACGGCGCAGAAAATCCGTTATCTGCCGCCGAATACGTTGACAGCATTCTCTCAGCTTCCGATGAACTGAAAAAATATTTTATGATTTCTCTCAGAATTTGGACTTTTGATAATAAAAATGAAGCGAACAATATTATTCTTAATAAGCTAAGCGAAAAATATACTCTTGATTTATCAAAGCGGCGAATGACGCTTGATGATAATATATTTTTAAGCCTTGCGGATACTTTTGATTGGCCGTCGTATTCTTTACCCGATTACGGTGAGGACGGTTTTTGTCTTGGCGCAAGAAGGCAGCTCGCTATTCTTTCAAACGGTGATGTTGTCCCCTGCTGCCTTGATGCTGACGGAGAAATTGTTTTTGGAAACATATTTAAAAGCGCCTTATCTCAAATTCTTGAAACAAAGCGCTATAAAACAATGTATAATAGCCTAAGCGAGCGTAAGCTCACCGAAAAGTTATGCCGTCATTGCAGTTACCGACTGCGTTTTTAGTCTTTTTTTCTCTAACGTCAAAAAAATCTGTTTCAATGTGGAAAGTAGCGCTTGTATCAATGACAGGGCGGATTTTGTCCATTGCCTTTGTTGTGCGATATTCCGGTCTTAAAACGCCATCGCACTGCTTTCAGTCTAAGTAATCACACGTTTCGTTAAACGGACACCAAACGATAATAGACAGGTGATTATAATCTCTTTAATCATCTTAAATTTATTCATCAAGAAAAAACTCTCTGACCGTACAAAACTGCACGGCACAAAAACATTATAAATGAAACAAAGATTTAATCCCTATTGCAATCAGTATTACCCCTCCGAACGCTTCCGCTTTATCTTCAAGTGCGTCTCCGAAAGTTTTTCCGAGCCCAAGAGCAACTGTACTGCACGAAAAAGTTACAGCGCCGATAAATATCGAGGCAAAGAAAATATTTTCGGAAAATCTGTCTCCCATAAGTGCAAAGCTTGCTCCAACAGCAAAGGCATCAATACTTGTTGCTATCGCCTGAGCAACAACTGCGGATACTTTAAGCGATGGAACTGCGTTTTTTTCTTCTTTTTTGCATGACTCATAAATCATATCAGCGCCTATAAAAGCAAGAATTAAAAACGCAAGCGCTCCTGCAAATTTTTCAACAAAACCTGCGAAAAGCCCGGCAAAAAAATAGCCGAGAAGCGGCATAAGCGCCTGAAAAAATCCAAACGCAAGCGGTAAAACCATCAGCCTTCTTTTTTCTTTTGCATATACCATAGCGTCTGTCATGGAAACGGCAACCGCATCCATACTTAATCCTACGCCGGTAAGAAAAATTTCAGCAATACTCATTTATATATACCCTTTTCAAGTTCAATAATATCTTCAAAAGTTGTCGTAAAAGTGTAATTTATAAGAAGAACATCGGTGATATTATATTCCTCTATAACCTCGCCCAAATCTCCGCCAAACGAGCGAGGGTCCACCGCAACAACTCTTTCAAAGCTACCTGTAAGCCATGGAATAAAAGCATTTGCATAAGAATCTTTAAGCACCAGTATTCTTCTTGAGTTATTAACATCTGTGTCGATTGAAAGAAGCGGATGGTCTCCGCCGAGGAAAATAGAATATTTTACTTCTTCCCCAACCGTCGGCACAACGAAAAGCTTCGTTTTATAATTTATTATTTCTCCGTTTTCCCAAGCTCTTGCATCTACCTCAAAATTTTCACCCTTTGTATAATAATAAATATCGTCCGGGGTGTTTTTAAGCTCGCTCGCCTGCGCCTGATTATAAAGATAGCCCAAAAAACCTTCAAGCTTCTGCTCATCGTACTCTGAAATGTCTGTTACGCCTACATCTGCCGATTTTGCAAATTCACAAAAAGCATAGTAAGCGCCGAGAGTAGTCCAGTGGTGGTCGGTTCTGAAATATATATATTCATTTTTATGCGACTCAAGCGCCGAATATGCATCAATGCAGTCTATCCTCGCATTTGCCGCCGAATAAATTTCGTATATGGTTTTTTTCTGGCTATCGGCAAGACTGCTGTATTTTTTCTGTTGAAATTCAATCTGAGTAGGAATAAGCATACTGTACAGTCTTATATTTTCGGGAAGCTTTTCGGCGTAAAAATTTATCATATCAATATATTTTTCTCTTGCCTTCGGCTTTTCTTTAAAAATCTCCATTATTTTTCCGTCTGCAACAAGAAGCCCTTTATCGGCATCTGCACTGCCTGTTCCGAGGTCTGCATTGGCGTTTGAAATATAACCGTAGCTTTTAAAGCCTTTTAAATCCCCTATTTTATTTGAGATATTTATAAGCTTTCCTCTCATACCGACATTATCGGAGAGATAGTCCTCAAATTCTGACGGAAAACTGCCTAAAAAAATATTTTGCAAGCTTACGGACGGCATTGAGGCAGGTATTCTGTTTTCTTTTAAAACGCTCGCTTCATCTCCGGGAAGTGCTATAAAAAGCGCAAAGACCGCAAGCATAAAGACAAAAGCTAAAATTGTCAGTCTGTTTTTCATACTCATTTACCTTCTAAATATTAAAATCTGAAATACAAAAATGCGTTATACGATTGCCCTACCAAAAGCGCAAAGCAAAGCGCCATTGCAAAAATAACCGAAGCCGCCGGAATAAGAGCTCCTATGCCTTTTATATTCACCAGTTTTTTATAAATAAACTTAATAAACGGCGTTGAGCAAACACAAAGAAAAACAAGCAGTATAACGCTTGAAAAAAGCGTACTGAGTGCGATATAGTCCGCAAAAACTCCTGTTCCGCCAAAAGCACATACAAAGAAATTTTTAAGCTTTGCAAAATCGGTAAAATAGAATAATGCCCACCCGATAATGACAATAATCATAGTATAAATATGACCTGCAACCTTTGGCAGTTTAAGCAGAAATCCTTTAAACGCCTTCTTTTCGATTATAAGAAGCGCACCGTAAAAAAGTCCCCAAAGCACAAAATTCCAGCTTGCGCCATGCCAAAAACCCGTCAACATCCACACAACAAATATATTGAAAACCTGATGCCGTCTGTTGCCGCCGAGCGGAATATAAACATAATCTCTGAAAAATGTACTTAGAGAAATATGCCATCTTCGCCAAAACTCCGTTATACTTGTTGAAATATACGGGTAATTAAAGTTTTCCATAAAATCAAAACCAAAGAATTTTCCCATACCGATTGCAAGGTCGGAATAACCCGAAAAATCAAAGTAAATCTGAAATGTGTACATTATTATTCCGAGCCACGCAGTAAGAGCGGAAGCCTCAAGAAGATTGCCGCCGAGGAGCTTATCCGCAATCTGCCCCGCACTGTTTGCAAGCACAACCTTTTTAAGCAATCCCTGACAAAAACGAATTACTCCATATGAAAAGTTTTCAGCAGTTACCGTTCTTTTTTCAATTTGTTTTTCTATATCAATATACCTTACTATAGGACCTGCAACAAGCTGCGGAAACATTGATACATATGCAAGAAATTTCAAAAAAGATTTCTGGACGTGTACTTCTCCTCTGTACATATCAATTACATACGATAAAATCTGAAATGTGTAAAACGATATTCCGAGCGGCAATGCAAAGCCCCTGAAACTAAAATCCGTGCCGAAAAGGAAATTTATATTCGTCACAAAAAAACCCGAATATTTAAAAAGACCGAGTGAGCCGAGACAAATAACAAGTGCGGCAATAAGCACCGCTCTTTTTTTACCCTTATCGCCGAATGAATCAATCATAAGACCGCTAATATAGCCGACAAATGCTGTTGCAACGAGCAAAAGGACAAGCCTCGGCTCGCCCCATGCATAAAACACCAAAGATGCAATAACAAGTATAACATTCTTATAGGTTATATTTTTACTTAAATTATAAAATATAAGTACCGTCGGCAAAAATATGCCGAGAAACAGTAAACTCGAAAAAACCATATATATACTCCCCGAATATGTTTATTTTGTCATATCAAGTATTGCCTGTCTTATTCCGCCCGACGATATAGCCCCCGGATAGTTAATCATTATAAGGTCGGTACAACCTACATTATCGCAGAAGGTTTTAATATTAAACTTCTGATTGTATTTGCCGCCGAAACCGTTGAATTTTCTTGGGTCAATAACATAAACCGTCTTGTAGTTGTTGAGCGCCCATGTTGCAAAAGCGTTTCCGTAAGATTCTTTAATTATAACCGCAATCTCGTTTGAAGGCGCTTCTGTATTAAATACCGTTACCGGTCCGTCACCGCCGATAAATGCCATATATGACGCTGAAGCAGTATTTACGGCTTTTACGGTTCTGAGAGTTTTTGTCATTTCCATATCTTCATAAACCGTACCTACGCTTGCGTATTTAGGCAAAAACCTTTCAACCGTTTCGCTGTTTGAACGAAGAATTGTTTCCGCCGCCGTTCCTCTTGCAAAGCTTGCAAGAGAACCGACAAAGCCATATCCCGGCTGATTTTCAAACTCGCTTATGTCGGGAATATCAGCGCCTTTTACGCTTATAAACTCTTTATATACCCAGTATGCGCCGCGCTGAGTCCAGTGGTGGTCGGTCTTGAAATACAAATTTTCCGAGGCATGCTCATAAAGAGGTTTTACGGCATTTATGGGAATAATATTCTCGTCAAGATTTTTGTATATTTCTCTTATTCCTGCCGTCTGATCTATTTTCATTTTTTCAGGTGCGTAAAACTCTGCCGCAGTAGGAACTGCAATATTATATACCTGAACATTCGGCACAGCCGCCGCAACGCTGTTCACAACCGCCGCATAAGTCTGTGCATTATATGAGTTAATTCCGAGAAACTCCATTCCAAAGCCGTCAATAACAGTAACGCCGCCGCCTGAGGCAACACTTGTTCCGGCAAGTCTGTAATCATTGCCTATATGGGTGTTTTCAAGCAAATCACGTTTAATTCTAAGCTTAAATGTGCCGCTTGCAATAACCTTTCCGTCTACCAGTTTTTCAAGCATGGAGCTGTTTATATAAAGCTTATTATCAAACACAAGAGAAGGAAGGTCAAAAACATATTCTTTGTCATTAACCCAAATATTGTTCTTTCCGCTTATAATATAATCCGTCTCTTTGTTTTTTATGCATACAAGAGCTTTAATATCGTCCTTCCAGCCAAGTTTAAATCCAAGTTTAGGCAAAACCTCATCTGCCGAAAAATATATTTCTTTTCCGTATTTAAACGGCTTTTCTTTCATTTCTGCTTTTTTGCCGTTATTGTCCCATTCGGTACTCTCGCCTTTAAATGTAAGCTCAACATATTCGCTCGGCTTAACGTAAGAATCTATATGGTAGCCTGTTATTTCTTTAATTATTTTTTCGCCTATACAGGTTATTCCGTCTCTCACAACGGCACGCTGTTTCATAGTTTTTTCTTCGCCGTTTTTTATATATTTATCACTATCGGCAAAAATCCTGTATTCGTCTTTGCCTATATTGCAAACAATTGCACGCTGGTTACCGTCCCACCCCATTGTAACGCCACATGCGGGAAGTATATCGTCAATCGGCATAAATATTTCTCCCCTAAATTCAAACGGAGAAAGCGAAAGCTTCACCTCATTTCCCGCAACGCTGCAGTAATTTCCTTCTTTTATAACAATTTTATCACGGCCTCCGGCCGAAAAAATAACTGCAATGAATATAAGTATAAGCGTGCCAAAAAGCATACCTACTCTTTTTCTGTCCTTAACTTTGATTTTCATATTGTTCTCCCAAACAGCCATTTAACAAGATTTTTATCATTGTAACTCATCAATTAAATTATATCACAGCATATGACAAAAGTCAACATTTTACAAAAAACTTCTTATATATTTTATGTTATGTCTTTTTAAAAAAAATCTTTATAAACCCTTGACAAATTATTATTTATAATGTATAATATATAATGTTTTGCTGATATAGCTCAGTAGGTAGAGCGCATCCTTGGTAAGGATGAGGTCTCGGGTTCGATCCCCGATATTAGCTCCAGAGTCGGTATTCTTTTTTAAGAATACCGATTTTGCTTTTTCTGTATATACAAAAACAGCCTGCTTTGCGTTTATAGCCGCATAAGCAAGCTGTTTTCTTTTGTTTAGTTCAGTATATGAGAAACAAAAATAATATATTACAACGTTATTATTTACATTACCGGTGCAAAAAATTTAAGCAAAAGCTGTAATAATTTCTTTTTTCTCGGTACTGCCGCAAGGTCATCTTCCGTTATTCTGCGGCTTTCGGAAAGAATAATATCAAAATCTTCCTTAACATCTTTTACCACCTGTCCGCCGTAAAACGAGCAACAATTTTCAAAATGAAGATACAAACTTCGGTAGTCCATATTTGCACTTCCCACAATTGCCTGTTCATCATCACGGATAAACATTTTTGCGTGCATAAAGCCCGGTGAATATTCGTAAATTTTAACTCCTGCCCTTATAAGCTCCGCATAGTAGCTTTGCGTTAAATAGTAAACATATTTTTTATCCGGTATTCCCGGCGTTATTATTTTAACGTCAACACCGCTCTTTGCGGCAAGTGAAAGCGCCGTTATCATTTCGTTGTCTATCACAAGATACGGCGTTGTGATATACACATATTTTCTTGCACGATAAATTACGTTAAAATAGCTGTTTTCCGAAACATTCTCAAAGTCAAGCGGTGAGTCATCATATGGTTGAACATAACAATCTGCGTCATATTTAAAATTCGGCGCATATTTTCTGTAATCGTCTACCTCTTCACGGCTCACATACTCCCACATTTTAAGAAAAGTTGTCGTAAGCGAATAAACGGCGTCACCCTTCAGCATTACCGCAGTATCTTTCCATTTACCGAAACGCTCTACACGGTTTATATACTCGTCCGAAATATTAATTCCGCCGGTAAAGCCGGTGTTTCCGTCAATTACACAGATTTTTCTGTGGTCTCTGTGATTTAAAAAGGTGTAGTCGGTAAGCTTCCAGGAAAAACGGATGGGATTAAATTTATAGCATTTTATTCCACTCTTACGCATTTCAACCCAAAAATCTTCCGATACATCAAAAAGGCTTCCGAGCGCATCATAAACAAACCTTACATCAACTCCCGCTCTCGCTTTTTTTACAAGTATTTCATATACTTTATCCCACATATAGCCGTTTTTTACAATAAAATATTCAATAAAAATAAATTTTTCCGCCTTTTCAAGTTCCTTTAAAAGAGCCTCAAAAAAAGCCTCTCCCCACGGAAAATATTCGGCGTATGTGTTTTTAAAAACAGGAGCGCCCGCAAATTTCCGTAAATACCTTGCGCTTGCCTTCTCGCCTCCGGACAAAGCGGACGCATCAACCTGCTGTTCAAACTCGCACAGTGCGCGCTTGCTTTTCTCGTCTGCATTACTAATTTCAAGTGCCTTGCGTCTTGCAATTTTTCTGTCGCCCCATAAAAGGTAAATAAGCGTACCGATAACCGGTACGGCAGCAAGAATAATTATCCAAGTCATTTTGTAAACGGGGTTGAGGTCGTTTTTTGCAAAAACAGACGCCGCAAGACATATATCAATAATAAGTACAATGTTGTAAATCATAGAGCCAGGAATTTTTACAACATTGAAAAGAACTGTTTCTTTGCTTACAAGACTTCCAACAATAAAGAAAACGCTCAGAATTTGAAGTATAATAACAATACAAAGTTTAAAAGTTCGGGAGGCTGACATTCTTTTTAAAAGTTTCAAATAAGCTCCTCCTCTTTTTCATATTTTTTACTATTTTATCACAAAAATATTTATATGTCAATATTTACAAAAGGTTATGATTTCTTTCTTTTCTGTATTTAAGCGGTGATGTAATAACTTGCACTCCACCGAGAGAGTGTCACTCTCCCGCTCACCCGATAACAAAAAAAGAATCCGTTGATTATTTTGATAAGCTGTTTTTGTATGCAAAAGAGCTTTTTGGCGGAATATCCTGCGAAGGCGCATACGAATATTACCTTAAAAACTGTGAATATATTCTATATGCTTCATTTTTAACCGAAAATGACAAAAACGATATTGTTGACGAGTATATACCTTTTTGGCAACTCGTTTTTCACGGCATAATAATGAGTAATCCGTATTCGGGAACAATAAATGCGGTAATCAGCTCAAAAAAATCGGATATGTTAAAGCTTATAGAATATGGCGGCAGACCTGTTATTTACTATTATTCACATTTTACGAATAATCAAAACAACTGGATTGCGGATACCGATTTCAGAGCAGATACCGAAAAGGAAATTGAATTTAGCGCAAAATGCGCAAAAAAACAAGAAGATATTTACAAAGAAATGAGTTATCTTCAATTTGAGTTTATGGAAAAACACGAAAAAATTGCTGAGAATATCTATAAAGTTTCATATTCGGACGGCACAGAAATAACTGTTGACTATAACGCACAGACATTCGTTTGTAAGAGGGGTAAATAATGTATAATTTAATTGTTCAGTTAATAGGCATAGTTGCAATGCTGCTTTGTCTTTTGTGTTATCATTTTAAAAAAAGACAGCATTTGCTTATAACAAAGCTGCTCGCCGACATCCTTTGGGCGCTTCATTATATTCTTATCGGAGGCGTGTCTGCATTTTTAACAAATGTTGTCTGCACAATGAGAGAAACGGTATATCTTGTTGACAAGTCCGAAAAACGCAGACCTTTACAGCTAATATTTTTCCTTGCGTTAATATGGATTTTGGTAATTATATTTAACAAAGGTGCGGCAGGCGTGCTGCCTGCTGTTGCCTCATCGCTCGGCACTTATTCCTTCTGGCAAAAAAGCATTACAAAAACAAGAATAATTGCTCTTGTAATTGCTATACTAATGTTTACATATGATATATTCTTTAAATCGTATGCGGGACTTATAAACGAAAGCTTTACTATGATTTCCGTAATTATTGCTATGATAAACGCAAAAAGATATGAGAAAAATTCCTGACTAAACAGTAAAAGAGGCGTGCCTCACGGCACGCCTCTTTTACTATATCTTTTACTATATCTTTTACTATATCTTTTATTATATCTTTTATTATATCTTTTATTTACCGTTCTTTTTATTTACCTGAGCCTGAACCTTAATAGGCAAACCGTAAAGATTGATAAATCCTGCGGAATCTGCCTGATTATAAACTTCGTCCTCGCCGAAGGTTGCGATTTCTTCAGAGTAAAGCGACCAGTCGCTCCATACACCTGCTTTGATT
>CACZWA010000018.1 GCA_902784685.1 uncultured Ruminococcus sp. | reverse complement strand
CCTCAACAGCCTGATGGCTTCCTCCGTCCTCGCCAACGGAAATTCCCGCATGAGTTGCGCCGATTTTCACGTTAAGCTTCGGGTAGCAAATTGAGTTTCTTATCTGCTCAAAGGCTCTGCCTGCCGCAAAAACGGCAAACGAGCTTGCAAAAACGGTTTTGCCGCAAGCGGCAAGTCCTGCCGCCGTGGACATCATATTCGCCTCGGCGATACCCATATTTATGTGCCTTTCGGGAAATTTCTTTTTAAATGCGTCGGTTTTTGTGGATTTTGAAAGGTCGGCGTCAAGCACGACTATATTTTTATCGGTTTCCCCAAGCTCGGCAAGTGCGTTGCCGTATGCTTCACGGGTTGCAATCTTTTTATTCTCAGCCATTTATTTCGCCCTCCAGTTCTTCTATTTTCTTATCAATTTCGGCTACGGCAAGGTTATATTGCTCCTCATTCGGTGCGTTTCCGTGCCAGCCTGCCTCGTTTTCCATAAACGAAACGCCCTTGCCCTTAACATCATTACAGATTATAACCGTGGGCTTTCCTTTAACCTGCTTTGCTTTATCTATTGCGCCGATTATCTCATCTATGTTATGACCGCAGATTGATATTACATTCCAGCCAAAGGCTTCAAATTTTTTATCAACCGGAGTGGGGTTCATAACTTTTCTGACATCTCCGTCAATCTGCAAAAGGTTGAGGTCGATAAATGCGGTAAGGTTGTCAAGCTTATAGTGCGGCGCAAACATAGCCGCTTCCCATACCTGACCTTCTTCAAGCTCGCCGTCACCGAGAATTGTATATACCCTATAGCTTTTGCCGTCCAGCTTTGCCGCCATTGCCATACCGTTTGCGGCGCAAACGCCCTGACCGAGCGAGCCTGTTGACATATCAACGCCGGGAACTTTTCTCATATCCGGGTGTCCTTGAAGATAGCTGTCAATTTTGCGAAGCGACGGTAAATCCTCCACCGGGAAAAAACCTCTGTGAGCAAGCGCCGCATAAAGTGCGGGCGCACAATGTCCTTTTGAAAGAACAAAGCGGTCTCGGTCGGGGTCTGACGGATTTTTCGGGTCAATATTCATTTCTTTGAAATAAAGCACCGACAAAACCTCTGCAATTGCAAGCGAGCCGCCCGGATGACCGGACTTTGCGTTGTAAATTTCTGTTAGAATGTCACGTCTTATTTTATAAGCCGTAAGCTCAAGTTCCTTTTGCGTCATGATTTCATATCCTTTCATTTATCTTTTTAAAAAGTATAGTCATAATTTCGTCAATACGCTCCTGCCTGCCTTCAAGATACAAAAAGCCGAGAAGCGTTTCAAGCCCTGTTGCACGTTTGTAGTCGGTTACTTTTGCGTGCTTCGGCACGGTGGGAGATTTTGCATTTCGTCCACGTTTGTACACGGCTTCTTCCTCCTCGGAAAACAGCGGCTCAAGCACCTCAACAAAAGCGCTTTGCGCCTCGGCGCAGACGTATTTCATAGCGGCTTTGTGCAGTTTATGTGCCGACAGATTACCCTGCGCAATAAGGTGATGCCTCACATACATTTCGTAAACGCAGTCACCCATATAAGCAAGGGCAAGCGGAGAATATAAAGACGGTTTTTCCGCCTCGGTTTCTAACTTTCCAAACATATTTGCCTCCAAATCAGTGTAAAGTTTAAGCCGTCAATCGCTAATCGCCGTTCACTAACCTCACCTGAACGCCCTGCGGCGTATCTTTAAGCTCAACGCCCATTTTAAGCAGTTCATCACGGATTCTGTCTGCCTCTGCCCAGTTTTTCTCTTTTCTTGCAGCCGTGCGTGCCTCTATAAGACTTTTTATTTCGGGCGAAATTTCTTCTTCTTTTTCTTTCTGCAACAATCCGAGAACGCCGCCAAGCTCTTTCAAAAAGCTCTTGCAAGCCTTTAAAAACGCCTTTGAATAGGTCTTTCCGCCCACAACCTCTGTATTGATTTCTCTTACAATTTCAAACAGTACGCTTATTGCGTCGGCTGTGTTAATATCGTCGTCCATAGCGTTAATAAACTTTTCACGGTATGCATAAATTTTCTCAAAAATTGCTTTTTCTTCGGGAGTTTCATCATTGCCTTCGGCTTTTGAAATTAAAAAGTCAAGCTGTTCAATGCAGGTGTAAAGTCTTTCAAGCGAGGCTTTAGCCTGCTCCATAAGCTCGTCGGAAAAGTTTATCGGACTGCGGTAGTGCGCCGAAAGCATAAAGTAGCGTATAACCTCATAATCGTATTTTTTTGCAATATCACGGATTGTAAAGAAATTTCCGAGAGATTTCGACATTTTCTCATTATTTACGTTTATAAAACCGTTATGCAGCCAATAGTGTGCAAAAGGCTGACCGTTAGCGGTTTCGCTCTGCGCAATTTCGTTTTCGTGGTGCGGAAAAATGAGGTCTTTGCCGCCGCTGTGAATATCAATCGTCTTGCCGAGGTATCTGTTCGCCATAACGGAACACTCAATGTGCCAGCCGGGGCGACCTTCTCCCCACGGGCATTTCCATGCAGGTTCGCCCGGTTTTTTTGCCTTCCATAAAGCAAAATCCATGGGGTCCTCTTTCTTCTCGCCCACTTCAATGCGAGCGCCGAGCTGTAAGTCCTCAAGCGGCTGGTGCGACAGCTTGCCGTAATCTTTGAATTTTAGCGTGCGGAAATATACGTCTCCGTCCGACTCGTAAGCGTAGCCCTTTTCAATAAGAGTTTCAATAAAAGATATAATCTGTTCAATGTTTTCGGTTGCTCTTGGGTGAACGGTTGCCTCTTTTATTCCGAGCCCCTTTGCGTCAACAAAATATTCGCTTATAAATTTTTCCGCAAGCTCGGCAACGGTTATGCCCTGCTCGTTTGCGTTTTTTATCATTTTGTCGTCTATATCGGTAAAGTTCTGAACAAATTTTACGTCATAACCCTTAAATTCAAAATATCTGCGAAGGGTATCGAAAATTATGAACGGACGTGCATTACCGAGGTGAAAAAAATTGTAAACCGTAGGTCCGCAGGAGTACATAAGAACTTCGCCTTCCGTTATCGGTACAAATTCTTCTTTTTTTCTTGTCATACTGTTGTAGAGTTTCATTTCAGTTCTTCCTTTCAGCTTATTCCGGCTTTATTACATCTGCATTTTTCACAACATATTCTGCGCCGGAAACAAGCGTTATAAGCGTCATAATATACATCAAAATATCAAGCACCGTAAAGCTTCCCACAGCTTTTGCCAAAACATTTTCGCTTACCCACGGAATAAGCGCAAGAATTATTACAATCATCTGAAAAACGGTTTTGATTTTTCCTGTCATTGCCGCCTGAATTACCCTGCCCTGAGCCGCCGCAACAAGGCGCACACCGCTCACAACAAGCTCACGCATAACAACAATATAGAAAACCCATACCGAAACCTCGCCTCTGCCTACCAAAAGCGCAAGAGCCGCAAGCACAAGCAATTTGTCGGCAATCGGGTCAAGGAACTTGCCGAAGTTGCTCACAAGGTTAAGCTTCCTTGCAAGATGACCGTCAAGATAATCCGTAAAAGAGGCAATGACAAACAGCGCAAGCGCAATATAGCCGCACGCTGTGCCGCCTATCAGCCCGAAAGCTATAAAAAACGGAATAATAACCACACGCATAAGAGTAAGTTTGTTTGCAATATTCATTTTTTCGTACTCCTTCAATCAAAATTATATGGGATTTTTCCCTCTAAATCATATTCGCCGGCATCAAGAATAAGTACATTAACATAGTCGCCAGGCCTTACGTTATCTCCCTCAAAGGTTACGCTTCCGTCTATTTCGGGGGAATCGCCGCCGCTTCTGCCCTCGTATCTGCCGTCAGGAAGCTGACGCTCGCAAAGTACCTCAAGCGTTTTGCCTATTTTGCTTTGCCCTTTTTCAAGCGATATTTCCTGCTGAAGTTCCATAAGCTCGTCCGCCCGTTTCTTCTTTATTTCCTCCGCAACCTGTCCGCCAAGCTTTGCGGCAGGAGTACCTTCTTCGCAAGAGAACGGAAAAACGCCCATTTTGTCAAACTTCATTTCTTTTATAAATTCTTTAAGTTCCTCAAAATCGGCTTCGGTTTCGCCCGGAAAACCTGTTATAAACGTGGTTCGTATAACAATATCGGGTATTTTTTCACGCAGTTTTAAGGTAAGCTCATAAAGCTGCTTTTTGATAACATGACGGCCCATTGCTTTAAGGATTTTATCCGATGCGTGCTGCATGGGAATATCAATATATTTACATATTTTAGGATTAACGGCAATTTCGTCTATAAGCTCGTCCGTAACCCTTTCCGGGTAGCAGTAATGCAGTCTTATCCAATGAATACCGTCAATTTCCGAAAGCTTTTTTAAAATCTCCGCAAGCGTAGCCTTGCCGTATAAGTCCTTACCGTAACAGGTTATGTCCTGCGCCACAAGAATAATCTCGCTCACTCCGCCAGCCGCAAGCGCTTTTGCCTCGGAGAGAATATTTTCTTCTTTTCGGCTTCTGAATTTGCCTCTCAAAAACGGTATTATGCAATATGTACAGTGATTGTCACAGCCTTCGGCAATTTTCAGATACGCCGAATATTTTGGCGTTGCAAGCACTCTCGGCAGGTTTTCCGGGATTTCTCCGTTTATATCGCCGATAACCTCGGGTCTGCCGCCTTCAAGCGTTTTTGCGACAACCTTTAAAATATCCTGATAACTGCCCGTACCGATTACGGCGTCCGCTTCGGGGATTTCTTTTAAAAGCTCCCCGTGATACTGCTGTGCAAGACAACCTGTAACAATCAGCTTTTTAAGTCTGCCTTTTTCTTTATACTGCGCCATTTCAAGAACGGTGTCAATCGACTCTTGCTTTGCGCTTTCTATAAAACCGCAGGTGTTGACGATTATAATATCCGCCACCATAGGGTCGTTTACAATTTCGTACTCACCGCCCAAAAGACCTATCATACTTTCCGTATCGGTAAGGTTTTTGGGGCAGCCGAGCGAAACAAAACCAACTTTATACATGTTTCACCTCATCGTTATTTTGCAGGGGCAGATTGCCGACCATACATCGGAAAGGGCAAGCCCTTTCCCTACGTTTCCCGCACTCAGCTCTTTACACTCCACATTCCAAAAAGCTGTCAATCTGTCTGAAGGTATATCCTCTTGAAAGCATTTTCTTTTTGAAAAGCTCCTTTTCTTCTGTTCCTATTTCTTCGTCTGCGTCAAAAAACTTTGCCGCAAAATATGCAAGGTTTTCAAGATATATTTCATCGTCAAACATACCGAGAGCGCTTTCTGCAATATCCCTGCTTATGCCTTTTTGCAAAAGACTTTTCATAACTTTTATTTTGCCGTAACGGTTAATTAAAACGCTGTCGTGCGCAAATGCCATAGCGTAATCCGTATCGTTTATACTGCCCAGCCTTTCGGCTTTTTCCGTTACTGCATCAACAACATCGGGCGTAAAACCTTTTCGCCTCATTTTTTCACGAAAAGCTCTCTTTGTCTGTCGGAATTTAAGCAGTCTTGCCGCCGCCGCTTCCGCTTTTTTTAAAAGCTCATCGTCCATTATATTTCGTCCTCGTAGTTATCTTCAAGAACCACATCGTCAAGCTCGGGGTCGGAGGTCTTTTTCGGCTTAACGGTAAGGTTAATGGGTTTATCGTCATCATCTGTAAATACGTCGAGGTCTTTAAGATAATCCGGAATCGGTATTCCGAGCTTAACCCTTACCTTATACTCTACCTCCCTGAACATATCCGGGTGTTCAACAAGGTATATTTTTGCGTTATCTCTGCCCTGACCGATTTTCTCGCCGTTATAAGAGTACCATGCTCCGCCCTTTTGAATTATATCGTATTCGGCGGCAAGGTCGAGAATTTCACCTGATTTTGAAATGCCCTCGCCGTACATAATATCAAACATACATTCTTTAAATGGCGGCGCCATCTTGTTTTTAACAATTTTAACCCTTGTGCGGTTTCCGATAATTTCCGATCCTGATTTTATGGCTTCGGCTTTTCTTATTTCCATACGGACAGAAGAATAGAATTTAAGCGCATAACCGCCCGTTGTGGTTTCGGGGTTGCCGTACATAACGCCTATTTTAAGTCTTAACTGGTTTATGAAAAGAATTGTCGTATTCGTTTTGCTTGCAACGCCTGTAATTTTTCTGAGTGCTTTAGACATAAGCCTTGCCTGAGAGCCAACCTGCATATCGCTCATTTCGCCCTCGATTTCAGCCTTCGGAACAAGTGCGGCAACCGAGTCTATAACTATTATATCAATAGCGCCGCTTCGTGCAAGCGTTTCTGCAATTTGAAGTGCGTCCTCACCTGTGTCTGGCTGAGAAACGATAAGTCTGTCAACGTTTACTCCGAGCGCCGCCGCATAAACGGGGTCGAGTGCGTGTTCCGCATCAATAAACGCAACTTCGCCGCCTTGCTTTTGAGCCTCTGCAATTATATGAAGCGAAAGGGTGGTTTTGCCTGAAGATTCGGGTCCGTAAACTTCAACAACACGTCCTCTCGGCACTCCGCCTATTCCGAGCGCCAAATCAAGGTTTAAAGAACCTGTCGGAATTACATCAACATTTGCGGCGGTTTTGTCACCCATACGCATTATTGTGCCTTTTCCGAACTCCTTTTCAAGCTGAGCAAAGACGGTTTTTATTGCCTGCTCCTTCTGCTCGCCTTCAAGCTCTTCAAGAGCCGCTTGGTTTTTGCTGTCCTTTTTCATATGTAATCATCCTTTCCTTTTATCATTAAAGCATATTTTAAATAAGCATCGCTCGGCAAGGGCAAGCCCTTGCCCTACTTTTTTCAGATTTTACAGTTCGCCGCCCGGTTCAAGCAACAGTTTGACTGCTTCAAGTGTTTTTGTTGCCGCCTTCATTCTTATTTCGTCTCTTGTGCCTTTAAGCCTATATTCAAAGGCAAACGCCTCGCCTTCAAAGGCAAAGCCCGCATAAACAAGACCAACCGGCTTTTCTTCCGTACCGCCTGTCGGTCCGGCAATTCCGGTAAGAGCTACGGCAATATCACTGCCTGAGCTTTTAAGTGCGCCGAGCGCCATTTCCCTTGCGGTTTCAACACTTACCGCCCCAACACTTTCAAGCGTTTTTTCGGATACGCCGAGTAGTTTTACTTTCGCCTCGTTTGCGTAAGTTACATACCCAAAGCCGAAAACATCGGAAGCGCCCGAAACCGAGGTTATAAGCTGTGAAACAAGCCCTCCTGTGCAGGATTCCGCAGTAGAAATTTTGAGTCCTTTTTCTTTTAAGAATTTCACAAGCTCTTCTGCGGCTTTTTCGCCATTTGTATCAAATACTTTATCAAGTAAAACCTCCATGGGTTTCATAAGTCATCTTCTCCTGTTTTTAAAATTTTCTGCCAAGCAGATAATCCGCAAGCCACGCAAGAAATTCGCCTTCGGTTCCAAGAGGGCTAACTGCCTGCACCGCCTGCAAGGTGAGCTGTTCGGCGTACTGCTTTGCTCCGTCAAGACCCAAAAATTCAACAAAAGTGTTTTTCCCGTTTTTGTCGTCGCTGTGAGTCATTTTACCGAGAGTTTTCTCATCTCCGATAACATCAAGAATATCGTCAACCACCTGAAACGCAAGTCCTGTTTTTTCGGCATATTCTTTTAAAGCCGCTTCGTTTTCCTTTTTTCCGCCTGCGGCGGTATATCCGCTCATAAGCGCCGCCGAAATGAGCGCTCCCGTTTTATGACTGTGCAGATACAAAAGCTGTTCTTTACTTATTTTTTTGCCCTCATATTCAAGGTCAACCACCTGACCGCCTATCATACCGTCCGCACCGCTTGCCAAGGCAATTATTTTCATTGCGGCAAGAGTTCGGTCGCTATCCACTCGGCTGTCTTTTAAAATAAGCTCAAAAGCACCGTTTAAAAGGGCGTCTCCTGCCAAAATCGCCGTGGCTTCGTCGTACTTTTTATGGCATGAGGGCTTGCCTCGCCTTAAATCGTCGTTATCCATGGCAGGTAAATCGTCATGCACAAGAGAGTAAGCGTGTATCATTTCAAGGGCGCAGGCAAACGGCATAACGTCGCTTTTCTTTCCGCCCGCAAGCAGACCGCCCGTCAGGCAAAGAACGCCTCTTAAACGCTTTCCGCCGCCGAGAAGACTGTACCTTTGCGCCTCGTAAATTTTTTTCTGATAGTTATCTTTTTCTTCCAGATATTCATCGAGCGCTGAGCTTACCTCGGCCGCTCTGTCCAAAAAAACCGATTTAAAATCTATGCTCATTCTTCGTTTTCGCTTTCTATAATTTTAATCTGCTGTTCGGCGCTGTCAAGAATTTTATTGCACGTTTTTGTGAGCTTTACGCCCTTTTTAAAGAGTTCAAGCGCTTCTTCAAGCTCCGCTTCGCCGCTTTCGAGCTTCTTTGCTATATCGTTTAATTCTTCAAGAGCCGCCTCGAATTTAACCTTTTTTTCTGCCATATTCTATCCCTCCGTTACCTCTGCCATGCGAGAGCCGTCCGCAAAAACAAGCTCCAGCTTGTCGCCTTTTTTAAGCTCCGCCGCTTTTTTTACGTTACGACCGTCCTTTATTGCGGCAATATAGCCTTTTTCCATTATTTTAAGCGGACTTGCGCCGTCAAGCCTTGCGGCGGTAACCGCAAGCTCCGCCCGTAAAGCGTCCGTTTTGTTTTTTGTAAGCAAATATATTTTTTCAAAAGCGGTATCGCACGAGGTGCGCTTTGCGGCAAGCGCATTTTCAAGCCTTCCTATAATTTTATCTTTTTCAAAGAAGCTTGTGCGCTGTCTTTTTTCGGAAATTATACCGCTCATAAGCGTTTTAAGCTTTTCGTCAAAATATGCAAGCTCGGAAGCTATCTCATAAATCGGCACAGCCGCCAGCTCCGCCGCCGCCGAAGGCGTGGGCGCACGAAGGTCCGCAACAAAATCGCAAATTGTAAAATCCGTTTCGTGTCCGACTGCCGAAATAACAGGAACTCTGCTCTCAAAAACCGCCCTTGCCACGTTTTCGTCATTAAACGCCCAAAGGTCCTCTATACTTCCGCCGCCTCTGCCGACAATAAGCACGTCAACAGGATATTTTTCGTTAAAATATTTTATACCCCGAACAATATCCGCAGGGGCGTCCTCTCCCTGAACAAGCGACGGATAAAGCACCATTTCGCCTACCGGGTATCTTCTGCCGAGGATATTTTTTATATCCTGTACGGCGGCGCCCGTAGCGGAGGTTATCACGCCGATTTTTTCGGGATATTTCGGAATCGGTTTTTTATATTTTGCGTCAAAAAGCCCTTCTTTTTCGAGCTTTGCTTTAAGCTGTTCGTATGCAACATACAAATCCCCAAGCCCGTCGGACTTCATTTCTCTTATATATGCCTGATAGCTGCCTGCCGCTTCATAAACGGATATTCTCGCCCTTACAAGCACCTTCATACCGTCCTCGGGGCGGATTTTAAGCCCTGCGGCGTCGCTTTTGAACATAACACAGCGCAGGGTAGAGTTCTCGTCTTTAAGGGTGAGATACAAATGCCCCGAATAGTGAGCCTTAAAGTTCGATATTTCGCCCTTTATCCATATGTCCGAGAGAAAAGGCTCGGCTTCTATTATATTTTTCAGGTATCGGTTTATCTGTGAAACCGTGTAAAATTCACTCATTATCTTAAAAATTCTCCTATCAGCGCAGTGCCGCAGGCGTTATCGGTAGAGTGCCTTGCGTCCGCAAAAAGAATTTTGTATTTATCGCTCTTAACCGTCTGCCGCAAGGTACGGCTTGCGCTCACGCCGCCGCCCATTATGACCGTTTCAAACGGCTTTTCATTGTAAATATAATCAAGCGACCTGACAAGAGACTTTCCTATCGCTTCAATAAGCCCTCTTGCGATTTTCTCTTTTGGTCTGCCTTCTTCCAAATACTTTTTCATATAGCTTTCGGCGCCGCTGAAATGAATATCCGCTCCTTTTAGAGTAACGGGCATTTTTAAGCCGTCCTGCTCATTAAAGGCAAGGCTGTCAAGCTCGCTTCCGCAGGGAAACTTCATTCCGAGGCTTACTCCGAGCCTGTCAATGAGCTGTCCTGCGTGAAGGTCAAGACTGCGGGCGCATATTTCAAAGTCAAACCCTTTTTCGGTTCGCACAGTCCTTAAAATTTCGGTTGTGCCGCCAGAAATATGCACCGAAACAAATTCATTATCTTTTACCTCACGGCCACAGCTGTAAAGCGCCGCCATTATATGCCCCTCCTGATGAGAGGTATAATAAACGGGTACTTTAAGCGCCGCCGCAACGCTTTCGGCAACGGCACAGCCTGCCGTAAAAACAGGCATATACGATCCATCCGCAGGTCTTGGCGTGCGGCTCACGATTACGCCGTCAAGCTGTTTAAGGTCAATACTTTCGCCGACTTTTTTCATAATAAGCGGAAGGTTTTTAATATGCTGAAAAAGCGCTTCGCTCTGCCTAAGTCCACGACCGCCGGCAGGCACTTCAAGCACTTTGCGTGCGTCACATAAAATTCCGCTTTTGTCGCATACTGCGGCAGAGGTTGTGTAACAGCTTGTATCAATTCCCAGAATCATTTTTCTTATCGCCTTCGGAAAAACCGCCCATTATGCCGTTGGCATATCCGCCGGCTTCGGGCGAATCGTAGGTTTTTATAATTTCGACAATTTCGTTTATTGTAACGCTTAAAGGAATGTCGTCCATATGAAGTATCTCGTAAAGACCGAGTCTCACACCGGCAAGACAGACTTTTGAAAGTCGTTCTTTTTTCCAGCCCCTTGTTTTTTCGGAAATTATTCCGTCAAGCTCATTCCTGCCTTTTGTTACGCCCTCAAAAACTTTTAAAATGTAAGCTTTGTCGTTCTCCCTAAAAGCCATTTCGTCAAGTCTCGGCGCAATATCGGGAATATCTTCTTCATCGTAAGACCACGCAAATATGTACTTAAAAGCTATATCTCTTGCAAGTCTGCGGTTAAATTTCGGTTTTTCTCCGCAGCCGAAAAGTTCCAATAAATCTTCCATTTTCTTCTCCTGTAATATACGAAAAAAGCGGCGCCGCATATAAATATTAAATTATAAATACCACAGCACCGCAAAATTCAAAAAATTTTAAAAGAACAATCAGTTTTCGTCCGTAACGTCAATATCAATTATTTCGTTTTCCGTAAGAGGTGCGCTTTCCGTCTCGTTTTCGGTATCAAGCGGAGCTTCTTCGGCAAAATCAATTCCTTCAACGCTTACGTTAACCTTTTCAACAGGTATTCCTGTCATGGATTCGATTATGTTTTTCACATTTTCCTGCGCTCTCCACGCAACCTCGGGAATTTTAACGCCGTAATTCACTTTGGCATGAAGCGTAATCTGCGCCGCGCCGTCTTTCATATCCACGTCAACGCCCTTTGAAGTATCCTTCTTTCCGAGAACAGCCGCAGTAATGTTGCCGACAATGCCGCCCATAAGGTCCGCAATGCCCTCAACCTCTTTTGCGGCTTTTGCGGCAAGAGTTGCAATTACATCATCTGAAATTTTTATGTTGCCCGTATATTCGTTTTCGTAGTTGTTTTCCATAAATATCGTCCTCCTGACTTTTTAAGAACTAATACGATATTATTATATCACTTATTTGCCAAAAAATCAATAGTTTTCCTCAAATGTAAGCAATATTTTTTTGTTGCGTAAAAAATATTGATTTTCGGTATTATTTTTCTTTTTTAGACATAAAATATTACAACAAATAAAAACAAAGTGAGGTTTTATTATGTGGAAAAGAATTAAACCCTATGTTATTTCCGTGTTGATTGCTCTCGGCGTGGGAGCGCTCTCGGCTCTTGTAACTTCCGGAAATATGGATATTTACGATAATATTGTCCGTCCGCCGCTTGCGCCGCCTTCGTGGCTTTTCCCGGTCGCCTGGGGAGTCCTCTTTATCCTCATGGGCATAGGTAGTGCAATAATATACACAATGCGCTGTCAGACAAATCCGCTTTTGCGTTCCTCGGCGCTCAGAATTTATGCGCTTAACCTTGTCGTGAACTTTCTTTGGAGCGTAATTTTCTTTAATTTTAAGGCGTTTTTGTTCGCCTTCATCTGGATTATGCTTCTTTGGGTAATTATTATATTTATGATTATACGCTTTAGCAAAGTCAGCAAAACTGCGGCATATCTTCAAATTCCCTACCTTCTCTGGGTAACCTTTGCCGCATATCTTAACCTGGCAATATATATTTTAAATTAAAGCAAACGGAGAGCCTCTTGCGCTCTCCGTTTAATTTTATATCATGCTGTGTAGGGCAGGGGCTTGCCCCTGCCGCAGAGTGCTGACAAACTCGGTCTACCGCAAGCAAATTTAATGGTTTTTATTTAACATTTCTGATTATAAGGTTAGTGGTGCAGTTTTTTTAAAAACTGCACCACTGCTTGCTTTCCGCCCTTTAAATCTCTACTGTACAAGCGTACGCCGACGAGTTTTAAAGGACGAAATATACCTTCGCTTCTCAGCCCCTGCCGCTATGTGTTTGCCACATTTTTGAATGCAATATAAAATGTCGCCTTTATTTTATGTATTCTGTGTTAAAATTATTTTTGTAATAATAATATAATTTATGTGCCATCTGGGTATTTGTTATGACTGTATATACTCCTCCGACTGTATAAATATTTATACGATTATTTAAACTTATACTTAAATTTACTATATCGTTATTTTTTAAATAAACTTCGTGAATAAAGATACGGTGTAACGCCTTTCCTTCAATGTAATTTTCATAAACATCAATAAAAGTACCATATATATATGCCTTATAAACACTTACACAGGTCATTAGTATCAAACTAAAACTACAAATAAATACTGCTGTTTTTATGCACACACGCATTGCCAAATTTAAAAACATATATTGATTTTTTAAAACAGTATTTAATATAATAATAAAGCATATTGCATTAACAATAGTAATATAATATAAAATTTTAATTATTATACTCTTTTTTTGATTTGAATTTTTTGTTGAGAATAACAATTATCTCACTCCCGATATATAGTCATGCCGTTATTGATTTTATTATAACATATATTTACTCAAATTGCAATACAATTGTTATGCATAAAAATTAAAGTTTTTTATATATAATTGTATTACAGAGGTGATTATATGAAAAAATTTAAAATACCGTCCGTTCCTCCGACTACTAGTAAATGTATTCGTTTCCCAAATGACGTTATTGAAAATGTGGAAAAAGCAATTACCGGTCAAAACTGTACTTTTAGTGCTTTTGTTATAGAAGCCGTAAGAGTTGCCCTTGAAAATATCGAAGAAGAAATTTCCGACAACTAATTTACGCATTTAAAAACGGAGAGCCTCTTGCGCTCTCCGTTTAATTTTATATCATACTATGTAGGGCAGGGGCTTGCCCCTGCCGCAGAGTGCTGACAAACTTGGTCTACCGCAAGCAAACCAATTTAAAGTAAAAATTTAATGGTTTTTATTTAACATTTCTGATTATAAGGTTGCACCACTGCTTGCTTTCCGCCCTTTA
>CACZWA010000017.1 GCA_902784685.1 uncultured Ruminococcus sp. | reverse complement strand
TGATTTGCGGTAACGGAAGGTTATGCGGCGGCGTAGCAGACGGAGCTGGAGACCACAGAATTGTAATGTCTGCGGCAATTGCGGCAACAATTTGCGGCGGAGCGGTTGTTATAAACTGCGAGCTTATATCGCCGCGAAGCTTGTAAACTCCGCTGTGCAACCTGCCGCATACCGTAAGCGGCAAAAAATCTCCGCTACACCTTGCGCCGCCCGATTCAAGTGCTTCCGCAAGCTCCTTCATCGGTCTTTCGGGCAGTCTTCCGCTTCCGACAAGGTTTGCTTTACCGCAAAGCGCCGCACAAACGGCAAGCATAAACCTTGCGGTTGAGCCGCTTTCACCGCAATCAAGAACAGCATTTTCATTGGGAACGTCTATGGGATAAATAATAAATCCGTTTTCGGTTTTCTCGGTTTTTGCGCCAAGCGCCTTTATGCACCGAAGCGTAGCTTCAATATCTTCAGACGATACGTTAATATGTACATCGGTCGGTGCGTCCGCAAGCGCCGCCGCAATTAAAACCCTGTGCGCATACGATTTTGAAGAAACCGCTTCAATGCTTCCTCTTAATTTCTTAGGTGTTATACTTATTTGCACCTTCTATCCCCTCCGACACGAAACTTAAAAGGCTGTCCGTTTTTATTTTTTTAAGGCAACATTTTCCTATTCTTTCGGGCAAAACAAGCGTTATTTCGCCGCCGCTTCTTTTTTTGTCCGAAAGTGCGCTTTCCGCAAGCTCTGCGGATTTATAACCGCATGTTGTCGGGAGTCCGCATTTTATGAGAGTATCGGTAATTTCAGCCGCTGTACCCCTCTCTGCTATACCTTCTTTTTCTGCCGCAAAAGCGGCAACTGCCATGCCGATTGCTACCGCATGCCCGTGAGTTATTTTAAAATCACTGCATTTCTCGATTGCATGACCTATCGTATGTCCCAAATTAAGAAGCATTCTTTCGCCTGTGTCAAACTCGTCGTTTGCCACAATCTGCGCTTTAATTTTAACGCAGGCGGCGACAATCTTTTCAATATCTGCTTTAAAATTGCCCTGCATCGTTTCAAAAAGCTTTTTGTCGGTTATAACTCCGTACTTAACCGTTTCCGCTACGCCATCCGCAAATACTTCCTCAGGCAAAGTATTAAAGGTATCGGTATCGCAAACAACAAGGGCAGGCTGATGAAACGCACCGGCAAGGTTTTTCCCTGCTTTAAGGTTTACAGCTGTTTTACCGCCAACAGAAGAATCAACCGCCGCAAGAAAGGTTGTGGGAATTTGCACAAACCGCACTCCTCTTAAAAAGCTTGCCGCACAAAAACCAGCAAGGTCGCCTGTAACACCGCCGCCGAGCGCAACTATTATATCGCTTCTGGTAAATTTGTTTTCCGCAAGAAATTCAAGAATTTCCTCATAATTTGCAAACGATTTTGAGCTTTCTCCATGAGGAAAAACAAACTTTATACACTTAAAACCGCTTTTCTCAAAGCTTTTTTCCACTCTTGCGGCATACAGTCCGTCAACCGTATCGTCCGTTATAAGAGCCGCACGGCAAGGCTTTATAACCTTTCCGACAAGCTCTCCGCAAATATCAATAAGTCCTCTGCCAACAAGAACATCATATTCTGATGAGGCTTTTACTCTGATTTTTTCCATTTTAATCTCCATTCCGCCGGATGATAACGTGAAATGAACTTTTACGTTACTTCCTATTCTATACAGCTTCTTACCTTTGTTACGGCTTTCATAAGGTCGTCAAAGGCTTCGGGTGTGAGCGACTGTGCGCCGTCGCAAGCCGCATGGGGCGGGTCGTTATGAACTTCAATTATAAGTCCGTCCGCACCTGCCGCCGCCGCCGCAACCGCCATCGGCTTAACAAGTCTTGCAATGCCCGTTGCGTGGCTTGGGTCAACAATAATCGGAAGATGTGTCATAGATTTAAGCATCGGTACGGCGGAAAGGTCAAGCGTATTTCTGGTTGCCGTTTCAAAAGTTCTTATACCTCTTTCGCAAAGGATAACCTTTTCGTTTCCGCCCGCCATAATATATTCGGCGCTCATAAGAAGCTCCTGAAGCGTACTCGAAAGTCCTCTTTTTAACAGAATGGGCTTGTCCACCTTGCCGAGCCTTTTAAGAAGTTCAAAGTTTTGCATATTCCTTGCGCCAACCTGAATGACATCTACATTTTCAAACAGCGGCAAATGAGAAATATCCATAATTTCCGTAACTATCGGAAGCCCTGTTTCCTTTTTTGCCTCCTCAAGCAATTCTATCCCGTCGCCTCTTAATCCCTGAAAAGCGTACGGTGAGGTCCTCGGCTTAAATGCTCCGCCTCTCATAAGCCCTGCTCCCGAAGCTTTAACCGCCTTTGCAACGGTACAAAGCTGTTCTCTCGACTCAACCGAGCAAGGACCTGCTATAACCGCAAAATTTCCTCCGCCTATTTTCACTCCGCCGACATCAATGACCGTATCTTTCGGATGAAATTTTCTGTTTGCGTTTTTATACGGCTCCTGAATACGTTTGACGCTTTCAACAAATTCGAGCGACTCAAGCATTTCCTCGTCAATTACGCTTGTATCGCCTATAAGTCCGAGAATTGTCGTACTTGAACCCGAAGAAATATGAACGTCGAGCTGTTTTTCTTTAAGCCAGCCTGTAAGCGTTTCAAGCTGCTTATCGCTGTAATTTTCCTTTAATACTACTATCATTTTTATTTCCCCTTTCTTGTCACACAAAACAAAAAGGCTTGCAGAACGCTGCAAGCCTCATAAAACAAAGTCAGTTACAAAAAATACAACTTTTGCTTTAATCTACATCTTTGCAGCACAATTCAGCCTTGCCGTAAAAATATGCAAAGCTAAAATATATGCCTGTAAAGACGAAATTACGCATTTTTCGTTTCCTCCGTTTATTTTAATTACGATAAACATTATAACACTCTTTTTTGCACTTGTCAAGTACTTTTAAAAATTTTTTTATTCTTTGTCTGTTCCGCAAATTTCTTCTCCGCTGTCTTTTATAATACCGAGAGCTTTTTTCATAAATTCCGGAATGGGAAGTCCAAGCTCCGCAAGACTTTCTACTATCGAAAGCCCTTCCGTTCCTATAAGATAGCAGTTTATTGCCATTCCGAATGCTCCGTTTGTTGCAATGGTAAGTCCAAGCTCGTTCCCTGCAGTTGCAACAAGCAAATCTATCATAAATCCCATAAGCACAAGGAATATGTAAAACAGCTTTTTAACTGCTCCGAGCATACCTTTTCTAACGGAAAAACTGCCTTTTACAAGTGCAAGGGTTACTCCGCATATGTAGTCGCATACTATAAAAACCGCAAGCACAACAAGCAGTTCGTTAAACTCTCCACGCAGGTAGCTTAAAACGCACATAAACATTCCTATAACCGACTTTGCGGCAACATTTGTTTCCATATTTTCAAGCATTTTCCGCATCTTAAACAGGGCGAGCATACTTCCGCATACCCTGTTTAAGCTTCTATTTACCTCCTTTCTAATATCCCGCTCTTTTTTTCATAACTTCTTCGTTTGCCTTTTGCATATTATAAATAGCGTCACCGAACTGCCTTGCATAGCTGTTTTTAAGACGCAATATGCTTTGCGCCTTGTCCTCAAGCCACTTTTGGCGGTTTTCTCTTTCAAGTTCTTCGGCAACCGCTTTGTTTGCCTCTTTTTCGTGCTGTCTTATTTCTTTCACGGCAATATCCTTCATTGAATTGTCATACCCCTGCGAATAAGCGGCATAATCGCCTTTATATTTATTTTCAAGCTGAAGCGCTTCGTCGGCGTTTTTCTGTACAGCTTCCTTATACCGTATATCATTTTCAAAATCGTAATCGGACCTTCGTGCGTTTACCGCATCTATTTTCTTTTGATATTTCTCGTCAAGCCCGTTTGCAATATTGAAATAGTATTCAAATTTTTTCTGTGGGTCATTGAACGTTGCCATTTACTTCACATCCTTTCTCTTATTTATATTCCGGTTATTTTGTCCGCCAAAGCAAGAACCATAGCCGCAGTTGGGCTTTTGTCAAAGTCCTTCCAAAGCTCGGGATTTTTTATATACCCTTTTTTCAAAAGATTTTCAAGGTGTACGCTGCCCCAATGCTCAAAATTTTCTCCTTCTGTTTCGGCTGTGCTTAAAGCAACTCCGCAAAACTCACATATCCCTTTTGCAAGAGCATATGCCGCTTTTTCCGCAAATCCGCCGCCGCACATCATTTTTTCTTCATCGGGATTTGTTATAAATGCCGTTTCTACCAGCACCGCTGGCATTTTGCTTAGGCGAAGCACCGCAAAGTTTTCTTTTCTTGTGCCTCTGTTTGCCGTGCCTATTCCGTTGCAAATATGCCAAAGCAAAATCCCCGCAAGCTTTTCAGCCTGCGCATTTCCCGGGTATGAATAGACCTCGCTTCCTTTCGCATCCGGATTTGTAAAGCCGTTGCAATGAATACTGATAAATAGATCCGCCGCCGTTTTGTTCGCAAGCTCCGCACGCTTTGTAAGCGATACATATTCATCGGTTTCACGGCTCATTCTCACCGTAAACCCGTTATTTATAAGTATTTCTTTCAGTTTAAGACCTACTTTAAGTACCACGTCACTTTCTCTTGTACCGTTTATCCCGACTGCACCGGGGTCGCTTCCGCCATGCCCCGGGTCAATAAATATTTTCATTTTTTTGCTCCTTTCTGTCCGCTATGAAAGACTTATTTGTCCTATAAGCGTATCCCCTGAATATATTTTAAGTTTCCTATTGCTCTTGTCAAGTTCAAGCCCTATGTTTTCTCCGCTTTTGTCCGTAACATAAGGTACTTTCAGCTTTAAGTTTTCTTCGCTTACGTTTGCTTTAAATTCCTCAAGCTCATTTTCAAGATTGTAAATTCTCTTTTTTGAGTCATCGGAAAATTCGTTCTCAAGCAGGCTCATATTTATTCGCATTTCCTCCTTTTCGGTAACAGTATTTTATAAGTCGCAGTTTAAGTTTGCCGTTACCGCTTATTCGGTATTTAAATGTCGAACACGGTTTTAAATATATCGGAACCGTAAAAATCTGCCAGCCTTCGTTTACTTCCGACTGTGTGTATTTTTCAAACTCTCCGTAATCTCTCGAGACCTCAACCTTTATATTGCCGCCACCGCCGCCTTCAAACCTCAGTTCAAGGCGGTTTATTCCCTCGGCATAAAAGTCCTTTCCTCCGATAAGCACCGAAGTAAGCGACCACGTCTGAACGGTTTTACCGTTATAGCTTAAAAAAGGCAGATTATCCCCCGTAAGCTGAATAAGCTCTCCGCCGCTTGTCAGCCCAAATACTTCACCCGAAACCTCCAAAAGTCTTTTTAACGGGTAATCGGTAACACAGGTCCAGTATCCGCTGTAATAGTTATACTTATATACCAAACCGTCAATCAGCGCATAATATTTACTGCCCTGTCCCATTCCGCAGGCATTTTCAGCAAAAAAGCCGAGCTCGTCATTTATATTTACAAATTTCGAGCCGCCGTAAACGTTTATTCCTTCCGTTGTCAGCAAAAACAAAACGCCGTTCACTTCTTTAAGCGATTTTTTGTCTATACAGCCGAGCGAGCGGCTTACATCTTTAACGGTGTACGGTGCTACCGTTCCGTAAATTTCGTAGGTTGCTGTCTTTTTAAATGCAACAACTCTGCCGTTAAGACTTGAAACGGCAGTGAAATCGTTTGAGTCCTCTGTATCTGCCCACCACGCATCGGACGATGTTCCGTCAGACTCTTTAAAAGCAAATGGATTTGCAAGCTTGGAAGCATAAATTCTGTTGCCCAAAACGCCCCACATTCTGTTATATACCACAGCAGCATCTGTAAATGCAGGCACATCTTTGTGCCTTACAACAAAACAGTTTGAGCCGCTTACCGTACCAAATGCGCTTGATGAAAGATTGCTTCCTTCCTCCGTCTGTGCTGTAAGCGTCATTTGACCGTTTTCATTTAGCGAAACCGTGAACTTTCCTTCTATTTTCCTTCCGTTTGAAAACAGTTCAATAATATCTCCGACTTCAAAGCCTTCACAATGCTCTTTTCGCCATTCTTCGGTAGCAAAAAAACTGATTGAACCGTAAGCTGTCGAAAAATGACTTGTATTAAGCAACAGCACAGCAGTCCTGTCCCACTTATATGTTTTCTCGCCATCTGTCATAATCATCTGCGGAATGGCAAATATATACCTTCCGTACCTTATAAGCTTTGTGTGTTCATATTCTCCGCTCCAACCGATTTTACCGTTACTGTCGGCGCTTATATCGTCCACATAATTTGCAATCCAACTTCTGTCGGCGTAATTTACATCGCTTAAATTAAACGGCAACAGTTCTCCGTTTTTATAAAAACCGCCGCTTCCTATATAAAAACAGTCCGCAGTGCCGTTTTCGTTTTCAAGCACTATTACATCATCGCCATAGATACTGAACCCATTCTCGGCAACAGAAAAACCGTCGTATGACTCCATAACCGTACCGTCTTTGTTTTCAAAGCCGATTATTTCTTCAAAACAGTTTTCCTTTGCGCCTTCTCTTTTGTCAATACCGCCGAATGTTGACAATATTTTTTCGCTTAATTTTGTAACTCTCGGTAATAGTGGCTGCATATAGTCACCCCCTTACCATATATGTATAAGCTGCTTCAGCCCCATTGCCGGTGCTTTGCTCTTATTTGCACGGACAAGCTCATCAAGCAGTTCGTTAAATATATACATATTGTTGTTATATCCTTCATAGTCTTTGTTATAGTAGTCCATCTGCGCCATAATATAGTCAATATAAAGCCTGTCGTAAGGCATACGGGCGTTAACTTCCTTTTCAAGCAGTTTTTTAGCTTTACCCACACATGAGCCTGTCGAAAAACTACCTGACGTGTAAAGCACGTCACCGCTTGTGCCGAGTACCTTAACACTTCCGGTAAATACTGTACTTTCGATATAAATTGTATCGCCGCTCACAAATGGGTGCGAATGCATAACAATATTGCTGCCCGAAAAACTTATTGAACCCTCATATTTAGTTCTTACAGCCTCTTCAAAGCGCTCACGCAAAACAACTCCAGCCTTAACAGGCTCTTCATTCAACCTTTTTGTAAACCCTGCCACTCCGTAAGAATTGCAGATTTTTCCGTTTACATAAACCGCTTCAATATCATCCGAATTATAACCTTCGGGCAATTCAATAATTCCTGCCGTTATATATGTTTCTATATATCTGTATTTGTGTATAATTTTACTGCTGACAATACTTTCGCATTGATTATACCAATAAAGCTTTTGTTCGTCTGTACAGTTATTTGGCGCAAGGGAATCAACAAGTTCGAGAATTTTTTCAATTGTCATTTTTTTGTTCCTTTCATTTATAGTGTCACATAAAAAACATTGCTTTTAAATAGCGGCGGCCCGAACTCTCGGACCGCCGCTGTTACATAAATCAGCCGCCGATTTTCTCGGTTTTCTCCGAAAAATCGTGACTAAGCTTTTCGCTGTAAGCGTCCGCCTCCATCTGCTGACGGTATCCGTCCTCAAGTATAAGCTTTATAAATAAAGGTACTTCAACCTGCACTCCACGCTGAATTTGATAATTTTTTCCGTTATATGTTATGGTTACATCATCCTTATAGTTGTTGTTATCTTTCACAAGAGTGACAGGTACAAGCTGTTTGTAATAATCGCTGTTATCTTTTTCTGTCTTTTTCTTTGTTGCCATGGCTGTTTTCTTCCTTCCTTTATTCTCCTTCGTAATTCGGCTCGTCGTAGCTTGACGTAGACTCAATTCTTACCAAATATTCATCTACAAGAATTTTTGTTGCCGTAAGGGCTTTCCAGCCGGTTGTTGCTCTCTGGTCAAGAGGATCGGCTGTTCCGCCCGAACCAAGCGGCTTAACAATATTTTTAAGACCGCCTTCGTCAATTTCTGTAACACCGTAAGCGTTTGCACCGAGAATAAGCGTAGAATAAACATTTCTGCCCTCTGCCGCACTTTCTCCGGGATAAATCAAATCATTTGTCTTAGGAGCGCTTGTACCGCTCGCAAGAGGCTCAAAAACGGTAATTGTATTATTTGCCGTTGATGCAGCATTTACGGTGTACTGTTTTCCGTTAATAAGTATTTTTCTTCCCTTTATATGGTCGTAATCATAAATTTCTTCTTCTACCGTAATAGTCTTGCCCGATACGCTGTCTATTGAAAGTGTTCTTGATTCCGAAACAAGGTCGGGCGCTCTGAATATTTTAGCTTCGCTTGTTTCAACAAAACGCACTCCGTAAAGTCTGCCGATTTCTCCGTTATACATATCCTCAGGGTCACAGTAAGTTTTTACGTTTTCCCAAAGAGGGTCATTCATAAGGTCAAAGGCTACATCCGGGTGAATAATACCTACATAATATCCGTTTATAGTCTTTGTATTGTTGCGTTTAAGAGTTCTTACCGCCTTTTTAATATCCTCAACGGTAAGATAGTTGTTACCGCTTTCCTTGCCGCCTACAAGCTGACATCTTGTAATACCGTTTGCGGCATACTGCACGTTTGTTCCTGAGTTCATAACTTCTCTTGCAACAGCGTCAAGCGTTTCGCCCGCCTGCATTGCAAGGATTTCGCCTGCCTCTACAAGAGTGTTGTCAATGCCCGTTGTCTGAACAACATCGGATACCGTTATGTAGTCGCCGTACTGGTCAAGAGAAGCTTCTACCGTACTCCATGTCATACTGTTACCTGTCGGCGTTACACCCTCTGTAAGAGGAGTTGTTGCCTTCGGAAGCGGAGCAAGCTTTCTGAATACTATTCTTTTTCCGCCGTTTTTCGGTATAGTTCTTTTCTGACCGAACTGTGTATGAACAAGTACGGGCTTTGCATTAAGCACAAGGTTTTTGTCATAAAAAGCTCTTACGCTTGCAGGGTTGTTTTCGGATACCTGCACATTAAGGTCCTCACCAAATTTTTCTAAATTCATTTTTATTTCTTTCATTTTCTTTTTCGCCAGCTTATAATCTGACATTCTCTCCTTTTCTTAGTCTTTCTTTAATTTTTTTAAGGTCGCCCATGGTCATTTTGTTCGGGTCTATTTCAGCCTTATATCCACCCGAAACAGTCATTCCCACCTCGCCTATTCTGTCTTCACGTGCCTTTACGGCCGCTTTTCCGTGTTCTTCTCCTTCCGCATAGGCCTCGGATATAAGTTCCTCGCACCTTGCAAGCATATACGCCTTTTCGGGGTCAAAGCCTGCAAGAACAGCATTTACGAAGTCCTCATTTTTTTCCATTTCCTTTGCTTCCAGAAGTGAATGATTGTTCTTGACGCTGTTTATTGCGTTAAACAGCTTGTCATCGTTTTCCGCAGCGTCATTTCTTTCCGCATCTGCGGCAAAACCGACAATTTCTTCAAGCTCGTCAAGATTATTTGCTCCCGTAAACTGCATTATACGTTCTATAACAGCGTTACGTCTTTCCGTGTCATTTTCCGCATAAGTGCCGTTTTCGGCTGCATCCGTCAAATCATCCGTTACCTTGATGTTTTTTCCAAACATACTTTCATTCCTTTCTTTGGTTTTATTGTACCGATTTTTATATGAATACCATACTTTTCGGTACAACTGCATTTTAACATAAGGAAGCATTAACGTTTTCTGCTTTTTTACTTTATATCGCAATTTTCGACATTATGTTTTTCCTTTAAAAAAGCCGTTTTATGGGATTTTGAATTTTTTATTGTATAATTTTGTCGAATTTAAGCTATGCCGCATCACAACTGACTTAAAACATCATTTTTTACTAAAAAAACAATTTTTTAAAAAAATTTTTCGATTTTTTTCAACATTTAAATTTTAGAAGCAGTTATATGCGTATTGATTTTTTTTCTGTTTTATGGTAAACTATTTACACATAGCTTATTGAAAGGACCTTATTTATGAAAATACTTTGTATAGGAGATATTGTCGGAACGCCCGGCTGTGAAATGGTTATTTCCCAGCTTAAATATATTATTGCCGATTACGGTATCGACTTTGTAATAGCAAACGGTGAAAATGCTTCAACAGGCAACGGAATAACCGCCGAAAAAGCGCACAAGCTTGCGGACTGCGGAGTGGACGTTATAACCCTCGGCAATCATAGCTTTAATAAAGCCGAAGCAGGTCAGCTTATGAATAACGGTTTTCCAATGATACGACCGATAAATTATCCGCCGCAAACTCCCGGAAACGGATTTATCATAAAAGAATGTAAAAACAAAAAAATAGCTGTTATAAACGCTCTCGGAAGAGTTTATCTAAACCCCATCGACAGCCCGTTTGACGCTGTTATGAAATGCGCTAATGATATTTCCTCATCGGCAGATATCATAATAGTCGATTTTCATGCCGAAGCCACAAGCGAAAAGGCGGCACTTGCATGGTATCTTGACGGTAAGGTTACCGCCGTTTTCGGAACACATACCCATGTTCAGACGGCAGACGAGCGCCTTCTTCCCGGCGGCACGGCTTTCATAACCGATATAGGTATGACGGGGCCGTACAACTCTGTTTTAGGTGTAGATAAAGATATTTCCGTATCACGCTTTGTCACGCTTATGAGTAAACGCTACGTTTTGGCGGAGGGTAATTGCTTTCTTTGCGGAATTATTCTTGATATTGATGATGAAAACAATAAAGTAAAAAAAATAGAAAGACTTAAAATTTTTTAAATATGCTTCTTTGTCACATATTTTTTCTTATCTGAATAATATATATCAGTGATTAATTTTTCGGGGAGGAAATTTAAGTGAAAATAGTTGTGTTAAAAATGCCTGCATTATTTAGAGGTCTTGCAAAATCAATTTTCCATATGAACGACTGAAAAAATCCCTCGGCACCACAGCCGAGGGATTTTTACGAAAAAGCTAAACGGTTTGAATGGACTTGCGCCGTAGGCGCACTCGCAAAAAGGTGGTAGCGACAGTTTGCCGCCCGGAGTGCGTTTACAAACGAACAGGCAAACCGAGCGTGCCTTTTTGCGAAAAAGGAGGAACAGCGGTTTAGGTGAGTTCCGATTTTTACAAAAAAATCGGAACGAGCGATTTTCCGCTTGTTCCGACGCGGAAAAGCCGAATGATTTAGATGCAAAAGTTTTGAGTGAAATATTTTGCTTGCGCAAAATGTGAAATAATTTACTGCGTAAATTGTTAAATATCTCGCTGTCGCTCGATGTGAAATGAAATACGCCGTGAAGTATTTGCGAAGCAAATATTTCACAGCGAAGCTATTGCACATTGCGTAGCAATATTTCACACGCCGCAAGGCGTATTTCGTTGAAAAAAGCACGCCGAAGCGTGCCTTTTTTCATGGCGGACGGGGTGGGATTCGAACCCACGTCCCTCAGGGGGCATCGTGATTTCGAGTCACGTCCGTTATGACCACTTCGATACCCGTCCTTATAAACTGCGCAGTAACCTGCGACTTAAATATTATACAGCATTTTATTCAAAAAGTCAATAGTTAAAATATGCATTTTTAAAAAATTTAAAATACGGCAGAAAAGTTACGGTAATAATATAAAATACGCTTGATTTTTTTACCGACATGGCATATAATATTATCATAACAAAATTATAGGTGATTAATATGAAGATAGGCATAGAATTTAATATTTTTAACAGCGGTTACTGCAGGTATGGCGATAAAAAATACATAAAGCTGAAAGAACACGGCTTTTCCTGTATTGATTTTAATATGTCAAATACCAACACGGAAATTTATACTTTCCCCGAATCAGACAAGCTTTTGCTTCGTGAAAAAGCATTAGCGGATGATGCGGGTATTGAAATAAACCAGGCTCACGGTCCGTGGAGGTCTCCCCCCAGAGACGGAACCGTCATAGACCGAGCAGAGCGCATGGATAAAATGAAAAAATCAATCCGCTTGGCATCACTGCTCGGCTGTAAAAACTGGGTGATTCACCCTCTTATGCCGCTCGGAGCAGATGATACCGTTACCGGTAACGAAAAAGGAACATGGGAAATAAACCTTATATTTATGAAGGATCTGCTTATTACTGCCAAGGAATATGGCGTTACAATATGCCTTGAAAATGTGCCAATGGCGAAGTTTTCGTTGGCAAAGCCTGCGGCAATTCTGAACTTTGCAGAAGAAATAAATGATGAGAATTTTAAAATCTGTCTTGATACCGGACATGCGTCCTTGTTTGATGATTTATCTTTGTGCGACGAGGTAAGACGACTTGGCGACAAAATAAAAGTCCTTCATGTTCATGATAACAAATATGGCAAAGATTTGCATCTGATGCCTTATTTTGGCACGATAGACTGGAAAGCGTTTGTCGTTTCTCTTAAAGATATCGGCTACAACGGCGTATTTTCTCTTGAAACATCTGCGCCGAATACTCTCCCTGATTTCCTTTTTGAAAAAAGCAGTATTTTGCTTTATGAAATTGCAAATGAAATTATAAACGGCTAACGGTTTGTTTTCCTTGCATTACTATAAAGACACCTTTCAAAGCGAAGCGACTTCGTTATTCATCATTCATTAGCTTCACAGCTTTTTAATGAATATTGATTAATGAAAAATGAATAATGAATAATACAAAACAAACATCCTATCAAGCCGAATGATTTAGATGCAAAAGTTTTGAGTGTAATAATTTACTTCATAAATTGTGAAATTTTTGACTTTGTCAAAGTGAAATGGAGGCCGTTTCAAGTTTTGTGTAAACGCTAAAAACTGATGTAGTGCAAGGGTGAACCCCGGCAACGGGTTCCTACCCTTGCTTTTTATAATACTGCAAA
>CACZWA010000016.1 GCA_902784685.1 uncultured Ruminococcus sp. | reverse complement strand
TTCACATTTTGCACAAGCAAAATATTTCACTTAAAACTTTTGCATCTAAACCGTTCGGTTTTTCAACGAAATACGCCTTACGGCGTGTGAAATATTGCTACGCAATGTGAAATAGCTTCGCTGTGAAATATTTGCTTTGCAAATGTTAAAGGCGTATTTTATTTCACATCAACATAGTTGATATTTCACCTATAGACAAAAGTAAAGATATATGTTATAATGCTTCAAGGAGATGATAAGGAATGGCTGAAGCAAATTACGCCCACAGCAAGAACGATTTTATTTCAAAATTACAAATTGCTCTGAAAGAATGCTATGAAACTGAATACTGGTTGGAGCTTTTTGTCAAATCCGATTTGTTGGAAAAAGAAGTCGCAAAAGAAATATATAATGAATGCGGAACAATTCGCAAGATGTTAATATCTTCTATCAATACAGCCAAAAGAAACGCCCCAAAAGCCTAAAATAAAGGGATTTCCCCAAGAGCAAATGCACCGCCCGAAATCATTGTATTAAAATCAGGCGTAAGTTTCAAAACAAAAATCCTGCCCACAAGGGTAGGATTTTTGTTTTATGTTCTTAAATTTTCACTATTCATTAGTCCGAGCAGGATTTTTGTAATGAATAATGAAGCTGCTCCGATGATGAATAGTTTATAAAATCAAATGTACAATTTTCCTTCGATTTTATTCGCTGAAAAGAGGAGTAGAAAGGTAGCGGTCGCCCGTGTCGGGAAGAAGCGCAACAATAACCTTGCCCTTATTTTCGGGGCGTTTTGCAAGCTCGGTTGCCGCAAAAACAGCCGCTCCCGAAGATATTCCCACCAAAAGACCTTCTCTGCGTGCAAGCTCTTTGCCTGCCGCAAAAGCGTCTTCGTTTTCAACCGCAATAATTTCATCATAAACCGAAGTATTAAGCGTATCGGGAACAAAGCCTGCGCCTATTCCCTGAATTTTGTGCGGTCCGGGTGTTCCTTTGGAAAGCACGGGAGAGCCTGAAGGCTCAACGCCAACAACCTTAATATTCGGGTTTTTCTCTTTTAAATATTCGCCGACGCCCGAAATTGTGCCGCCTGTGCCGATGCCTGCAACAAAAATATCCACTTTTCCGTCCGTATCCTTCCAAATTTCAGGCCCGGTTGTTTCCTTATGGGCTTTCGGGTTGGCAGGGTTTGTGAACTGGCTCGGAATAAAGCTTCCGGGAGTTTCTGCGGCAAGCTCGTTTGCCTTTTCAATAGCGCCCTTCATACCTTTTGCGCCGTCGGTAAGTACAAGCTCTGCGCCGTAAGCCTTTAAAAGATTACGTCTTTCAACGCTCATGGTTTCGGGCATTGTAAGTATAATTTTATACCCTCTTGCCGCAGCAACAGCCGCAAGACCTATACCCGTGTTGCCGCTTGTCGGCTCAATTATGGTTGCGCCGGGCTTAATTGCGCCGCTTGCTTCGGCGTCGTCAATCATTGCCTTTGCAATTCTGTCTTTAACACTGCCTGCGGGATTAAAATATTCGAGCTTTGCAACAATTGTTGCGCCGAGCTTGTTTGCCGATTCGTAATTTGTGAGTTCAAGAAGCGGCGTACCGCCGATTAAATCTGTAATTTTTTTATAAACTGCCATAATAATCTCTCCTTAAAATTTTTATTTTTGCTTGGTTATCATAGGCAGGTCAACATCGTTCGTGCTTTACAATTATCATAACAGCACCTCCATATATACATAATACCTATATGCTTTATAGGTATTATAGCATAAAAATATTTTTTTGTCAAGAGTTTTTTTGATTTTTTTAAATTTATTATATTTCAGATAGATGTATTGAAATAAAAAACAATATAAAAATATCGAAAAACAATAAAAAAGTATTGACAAACAAAAAATAATGTGTTATAATCAGTTTAACAAATCCGAAGGAGGAATTTTTATGTGTAATCAAACAGATAATGAGTTAAACGTTCAGTATGCCCCGCTAACCTTAAAGAAAGAATACACGGCGGTTCATGGGATTTTTGCCGTGCTTGTTCTTGCGCTTTCCTACATCTATAAAAATATAGATATTTATGCAGGCGAGCAAGAAAATATTTCAGCCTTCATATTCACGGCGGCTTTTTATGTATTTGCGGCGGCGTTTTACATAGTAAGAGGTAAACGGCATTTTAAAAAAGAGCAGATTTTTTTCATGGCTGTAACCTTGGTATATTCTTTGCATTTTGTTTTGTATAACGATTACACCGAGGTATCATATCTTGCGTTTTTTGTAATGCATATCACGGCGCTTTTGTCGCTTTCGAGCGCCGAAAAGAGCGTATGTGTGAGCATTGTTCCCGAAACGTTACGGAGCGTGTTTGTTTATCCGTTTAAGTGCTTTTTGGCTTTGCCAAAATCACTTATAGCTCTTATTATAAGAAAAAATAAAGATTAAGGCGCAAAGAAAAGTGCAAGTATCGGCTACATTTTTGTCGGGATGTGCGCCGTAGCCCCTGTACTTGCGGTTTTGGCTTTTTTGCTTTGCTCGGACCGAGCCTTTGATGAATTTGCCGGCGCAACTTTTAAGCACATAGGAGATTTTTTCGACAAATTTAGCCTATCTGAATATATAAATATTTTTACTGTGCTTATCGGTATGTATATTTTCGGCGCAATTTGCGCATCGGAAGAGCCGCATGAGCTTAGGAAACAGAAAACGAATTTCTTTCCGCCGCAGATAGTAAACACAATGCTGATTATGACAATTCTTCTTTATATATTTTTCTTTGTCGCACAAATAAACAGCTATGTGGGTATGATTTTCGGTAAATTGCCTGATGGCATGACCTATGCGGAGTTTGCAAGGAGCGGCTTTTTTCAGCTTTGCGCCGCCGCCTGCATTAACGGCGCGCTTATATATTTTTTATATACAAATTCAAACCCCTCGCAGAAAAACAAAAAGCTGCCTTTGCTGTCTGCGGTACTGGCTTGCGCAACGCTTCTGCTGGTATTTAACTCCGCTGTAAAAATGGGAATGTATGTAAACGCTTACGGTTTTACCGAAAAACGCTTTTATGCAATATGGTTTATGACTTTGCTTTTTGTTTTGTTTATATTAAGCCTTGTAAAAATCAAAAAATCCGAGTTTAAGCTTTCGCAGTACGGCACAGTTATATCGTCCGTCTTTTTTGCGATACTGTTTCTTATAAATTATTCGTATTTATCGGAAAATCTTAATGTTTTGCTTGGGTTTACAAAATAAAACAAATTATATGTTTAGATTTAAAAAATATTACCTTTTGGCGCTAATACTGCCGTTAGGTAATATTTTTTTATTTTTAAAAAATTTTTAAAAAAATTAAATTCTTTAATGTTATTTTAATTTTTCCGCCGTATAATTAAGGCATAAAAGGAGATGAACCAAATGGCAATTGAAGTTTTTAACAGATACGAACATAAATATTTGCTAAATGCGGCGCAGTACAAAAGAGCGATAGCCGAAATGGATAAACATATGGAGCTTGACGCTTATAACAAAAATCATGAGCCGTATATGATAGCAAACATCTATTTCGATACGGAATCCGATTACCTTATAAGAAAATCGCTTGCAAAACCCGAATACAAAGAAAAACTTCGTCTCCGTGCTTACGGAGTGCCGCAAAAAGGCGACAAGGTTTTTCTTGAAATAAAGAAAAAAGTGAGCGGCATTGTAAACAAACGGCGTACCGTAATAACGCTGGGAGACGCTTTTCGCTTTGCGGAAACGGGCATAAGACCGATAATTGCTCCTTATATGAACAAACAGGTTATAGATGAGCTTGAGTTTTTTATAAACCATTATAAGGTAATACCGAAACTGTACCTCGCCTACGACAGAATAGCTTATTTTGAAAAAGGAAACCCCGACCTCAGAATTTCGTTTGATATGAATATCCGTTCAAGAAGATACGATTTAAGCCCCGATTTGGGCGATTACGGTGAAAAGCTTTTGCCGGACGGAATGTATCTTATGGAAATAAAAACGGCGGTGGCAAAACCCTTGTGGCTTACAAACCTTCTTACGGAAATAGGTGCCGTGAGAAACAGCTTTTCAAAATACGGAACAGAATATAAAAACTACTTAAACGCAAAAAATGAAAAAATTGCAATTTAATCTGAAAGGAAGAAAAATATGCTTAACGAAATTTTTAACAGTATTCTCACAAATACAACAGGCGATATAACGCCTCAGCTTGCAGTTTTAACCATTATAGCGGCGGCTGTTTTGGGCGGAATAATAGCGGCAACCTACAAATTCACACAGGACGACAACACCTACGAATCGGGCTTTGCGGTAACGCTTCTTATGCTACCCGTGATACTCTCGGTAATAATAATTTTCATCGGAAGTAATATTGCAAGAGCGTTCAGCCTTGCGGGAACGCTTTCGATAATACGTTTCAGAAGCGCGCCGGGCGACCCTAAGGATATTGGCTTTGTTTTCTTTGCGATTGCGGCAGGACTTGCCTGCGGAGTCGGACTTTACGCTTACGGCTTGCTCTTTGTAACGGTGCTTTGCCTGGCTATTATAATAATAGAAAAAACACACGTTTTTGAGAAAAAGGGCGTTCACAAACAGCTTAGAATATCCGTTCCCGAAGACCTTAATACCGATGACGCTTTTGAAGACATTATAAGCAAATACACCATAAAACACAGCCTCACAAAGGTAAAAACAACAGACCTCGGCTCGCTTTTTGAGCTTTGCTACGATATTTACACCGACAGAAACATAAACAGAATAGAATTTTTAAACGAACTCCGTGTCCGTAACGGCAACCTTACCGTTGCAATATCGGACGCGCCGAAAAAAGAAAAGTAAAACTTAATTCATACAGAAAGGATGATTATTATGAAAAAGAAAATTATATCAGTTATGACCTTAATAGCAATTACAACAGCGCTTTGCACGCTTCCTGCGTGCGTGAGCGAAAAGGCAAACGCAAAGACGCTCTCGGTAATATATGACGGCGAAAAGCTTGATTTTGACACCGAGCCTGAAATAATCGACGGACGTGTTATGGTACCCATGAGAGGAATTTTTGAAGCCTTTGGCGCAAAAGTAAAATGGGACGGCGACACACAGACTGTTACCGCAAAGAAAAAATCAAAGACAGTCGAGCTTTCTGTCGGAAGTAATGAGATGACAAAAGACGGCGAAACAGTTACGGCAGATACGGCGCCGATAATAGAAAACGGCAGAACGCTTATTCCCGTTCGTGCTGTGAGCGAGCTGTTGGAGCTTGATGTTGACTGGAACGAGGAGGAACGCACGGTTGTTATATCGGAATCCGAGGAAGAAACAGATGACAAATGGAAGGAAAACGAGGGAAGTATAAATCTTTCCAAGCTTGAAGCGTCGGGAAACGGCATTAGCGTTTCCGGAAACGTTATAACGATAACAGAGGGCGGAGATTTTAAGGTTTCAGGCACACTTGATGACGGAAGCATAGTGATAGATACGGAAGATAAGGTTAAGCTTCGCCTTTCGGGTATGTCGCTTACAAATACAAACGGAGCGGCAATATATGTTAAAAATGCGGATAAAGCGTATATTACCGTAACCGACGGCACAACAAATACGCTTAAAAGCGCAAATGCAACAGATGAAGAAAAGGGCGTTATAACCGCAAAAGATACTCTTGAAATCAAAGGAAGCGGAAGCTTAACCATAACCGCAGAAAACGGACAGGGTATTCATGCTTCGGACAGTCTTGATATTGAAAACGGCGATATAAAAATAAACTCCTCGCTTGACGCAATAAATGTAAACGATACCTTTGCCTTTTCTGACGGAAACCTTGATATAACCGCAGGCGGTGACGGAATTGCCGCTGATGAAATTGTTGATATTTCCGGCGGAAAAATCAGTATAACCACAACAGGTAAAACAGACAGCGAAAGCGACGTTTCGAGCAAGGGCATAAAGGCGGACTGGCTACTTGAAATATCGGGCGGAGAGATAGATATAACCTCTACCGACCATGCAATTCACAGTACGTCCGATATAAACGTAAAGGGCGGCATAATCACAGTTTCGTCCGACAAAAAGGGTATTTCGGCACATGGCGACCTGATTATTGACGACGGCGAAATTAACATTGAAAAATCGACTGAAGGAATAGAAGCAAAGGAGATTTTGATAATTAACGGCGGCGATATAAACATAAATTCAAGTGATGACGGCATTAACGCAGGCGGAAACGGAAGCGGCTTCGGAGGTTTCGGCGGAAGAATGATGAACAGTGAAAACGCAGAGGGAGCAAGCGGTAATATGCAAAGAATGACGCCTCCCGATATGTCACAGAGTGAAAACGGCAATACGCAAAGAATGACGCCTCCCGATATGCCGCAGGGCGAAAATGCCAATATGCAAAGAGGCGGCAGAATGAGAGATATGCAGGGCATGGAGAACATGACGCCTCCCGATATGCCGCAAAGCGAAAACGGCACAATGCCCGAAATGAACGGCAATGAAAACGGCGGAATGCAGAGAAGCTTCGGCGGCGGAATGAACAGCGGAATGTCCGACGAAATAAGCAGCGAACATCATATTCAGATAAACGGCGGCAATATTTATGTAAACGCCGCAGGTGACGGAATAGACTCAAACGGCTCTATTGTTATAAACGGCGGCGTTGTTACGATTGACGGTCCTACAATGAACGGCAACTCGGCGTTTGACCATGACGGCTTGTTTGCGGTAAACGGCGGCACGGTAATTGCGGCAGGCTCGGCAGGAATGATGGAAAACCCGTCATCATCATCGGAGCAAAATGTTGTTTCGGCTTATATTTCGGCAGAGGCAGGCTCAAAAATAACCGTTAAAGAAAGCGGCGGCAAAGAAACTATGAGCTATACGTTAAAGAAAACTGCAGGCAATATAACCTTCTCATCAGACAAAATAGAAAGCGGCAAAACTTACAGCATATATGTAAACGGTGAGCTTTCGGACACATTTACGGTAAACGGCGCGCTCACAACCGTTGGTACAGCAAGCGGCGGTTTTGGCGGAATGGGCGGACGTGGAAATATGATGATGAGATAACCAATAAGTGAATATTTTTATGATAGCGGTGCGGCTTTTGATAAGCCGCACCGCATTAGTTGTATTTAAAAAAGGATTTCCGTTTTTTGTGTCGAAATAGTAAAATACAGAAAAATAACTGAAAGGAGTAAATACTGTGGCGGCATATTATCCCGATGAACTTATTAACGAAGTAATTTCGGCGAATAACCTTGTAGATGTTGTCGGAAGCTATGTCAAGCTTAAACGAAGCGGCAACAGGTATATGGGGCTTTGTCCGTTTCACAGTGAAAAAACTCCGTCCTTTCACGTTTCTGCGGACAAGCAGCTTTATCATTGTTTCGGCTGTGGCGAAGGCGGCAGCGTGGTTCAGTTTGTAATGAAAATGGAAAATCTTGATTTTGTCGAGGCAATAAAACAGCTTGCCGCCCGCGCAAACATAAATTTACCCGAGGGCAACGAAAAAGCTTCGGACGGAGAATATTTCCGCAAAAAGCAGAAAATGCTTGAAATGTATGTGACTGCGGCAAGGTTTTACCATTCCTGCCTTATGGCGGAAGGCGGAAAAACCGCTCTTGCCTATCTTGCGGCAAGGCAGATAGACCGTGGCACGATAACGCATTTCGGTATGGGCTATTCACCAAACGAATATGACGCCCTTTATAATCATCTTAAAGAAAAAGGCTTTGATGAAGGGCTTATGCTTGAATCGGGGCTTATAAGAAAAAGCGAAAAAAACGGCAAGCCTTATGACTTTTTCCGTGACAGGGTTATGATACCTATTTTTGATATAAGAGGAAACGTTATTGCTTTCGGCGGAAGAACAATGGTAAAATCCGATGGCAGAAAATATATGAATTCCTCCGACAGTATGATTTTCAATAAAAGCAAAACGCTTTATGCGTTGAATTTTGCAAAGAAAAACTGCTCCGAAAGAATTATTCTTGTTGAGGGCTATATGGATGTTATTTCCCTTCATAAGTACGGCTTTACAAACGCAGTTGCAGGGCTTGGAACGGCGTTTACGCCAGAGCACGCAAAAATTCTTTCAAGATACACAAAAGAGCTTGTAATCTGCTACGACAGCGACGAAGCCGGACAAGCCGCCGTAATGCGGGCGTTGCCGATTTTGTCCGCAACGGATTTAAAGCTTAAAGTTATGGTAATTCCCGATGCAAAAGACGCAGACGAATATTTAAAGCTCAAAGGAGCGGCAAAGTTCAAGGCTCTTGTCGATGGCGCAAAAAATCATATTTTGTATAAAATCGACCGTTTAAAGCAACAATACGATATAGATGACACCGAGCAGAAAATAGAGTTTGTGACAAAAGCGGCTGAAATTTTTGCCGAGGTTAAAAACGAAATCGAGCGTGAGGCTTACGTTAAAGAAACCTCGTTGGAGACAGGTATTTCCGAGGAAGCCATACAGACCGAAATAAACCGCTGTATATATAAAACCGAGACGGCAGGAAACAAAAATTTCTCTACATATAAAAAATCTGCGGAAAGCAGACAGAGTGAAGCTGATTTTCGTGCGCAGGCGGCGCTCTTAAGCCTTATGTGCAGTGACATTACGGTTTGGAGATATGTCAGAAGCGAGACAGATTTGAGCTTTTTTGATGACTCTCCGCTTAAAGTAATTGCAAGCGATATATATTCACATTCAGCAGATGAAAGACCGCCCGATTTTTCGGTTGCCGTTTCAAAAACGGAAGACCCTGCGGTAAACAGGCTTTGCGGAGTTGTAGCCACTCAGCAGGAGGTTGAAAATCCCCTTAAAGCCGCGGAACAGATAGTTGAAAAGCTTAAAGACGAAAAACGCAAGAAACTGATTGCCGAGGCCGCCGCAGAGGGCGACCCGAAAAAACTTGCGGAAATGATAAAAAATCTTAAAAAATAGGAATTTGTAAATTCCGAGGAGGGTTTTTAATGGCTCTTGATAAAGAAACAAAGGACAAGCTTATATCCGAGCTTATAGAGCTCGGCGAGAAAAAAGGCTTTGTCACATATGACGATTTTCAGGATACCCTTGACGGTATTGACGCAGGCGCCGATGTAATCGACGATTTTTATGAGGCTCTTGAAAAATACCATATTGAGATACGGGACGAAAGCGACGCCGCTCACGATATTGCAAGCGATAAAGAAATTCAGGAGGTTGAGTCCTCCGACCCGATAAGAATGTATCTTCACGAAATAGGAAGCATTCCGCTTATTGCTCCCGAAGAAGAAGCGGAACTGTCACAAAGGGCAATAGATGGCGATATGGAAGCCAAAAACAGGCTTATTGAGGCAAATCTCAGGCTTGTTGTAAGCGTTGCAAAGAGATATTCTTCAAGAGGAATGCCGCTTTTGGACCTTATTCAGGAAGGAAATCTCGGTCTTATTAAAGCGGTCGAAAGGTTTGATAAAAGTAAGGGCTTTAAGTTTTCAACCTATGCAACCTGGTGGATAAGGCAGTCTATCACAAGGGCGCTTTCGGATCAGTCAAGAACAATAAGACTTCCCGTGCATATGGCAGAAACTGTCAATAAGCTTATTCGCGAGTCCAGGCGTATGCTGCAGGAGCTTGGCAGAGAGCCGACAACGGCAGAGCTTGCAAAGGAAATGAAAATGTCCGAGGAAAGGCTTCGCAGTATAAGGCGTATTGCGCTTGAACCCATATCTCTTGACCTTCATATAGGTGATGACGACGACAACAGCCTTCTTGAATTTGTGGCGGACGACAGCGCAAAATCCCCCGACGAAGCGGCGACAAGAGTTCTTCTTACGGAGCAGATACAGGATATTTTGGACACGCTCTCTCCCCGTGAGGCAAAAGTTTTGAAAATGCGTTTCGGGCTTGAGGACGGCAAGGCATATACTCTCGAAGAAGTCGGTCTTGAATTTGACGTGACACGAGAGAGAATAAGGCAGATTGAGGCAAAAGCACTCAGAAAGGTGCGTGCAAGATGCGCGCGCAAACGCATAACCTTTAAAGACTTTATTTGAGTATATGTAAAAGAAGGTTATGTAACGGAAAGGAACGTAAAATATGGAATTTGATAACGAAAGCAAACAGCAGCTTGTGGCTGATTTGATTGAACTCGGTGAAAAAAACGGTGTTTTGAGTTATAAAGATATTCAGGATGCGCTCGGCGATTACGAAATAGACGCCGAACAAATGGATACCATTTATGAAACTCTCAGAAACATGGGCATTGAGATTGTTGCCGATTTTGAGAAAGAAATAAAAGAAATCAGAGAAAATAACGAAGAAAAAGTTGACCTTAATTTTGACGGAATTGTAATTGACGACCCCGTAAAAATGTATCTTAAAGAGATAGGTAAAGTGCCGCTGCTTTCAAACAACGAAGAAAACGAGCTGGCGCAGAAGATTACCGACGGCGATGCAACTGCAAGAAAGCGTCTTACCGAGGCAAACCTGAGACTTGTTGTAAGCATTGCAAAAAAATATGTAGGCAGAGGTATGCCGTTTTTGGACCTTATTCAGGAAGGAAACCTCGGGCTTATCAAAGCGGTTGAAAAATTTGACCCGACAAAGGGCTACAAGTTCTCTACTTATGCAACATGGTGGATTAAACAGGCAATAACAAGGGCAATTTCCGATAAATCTCGAATAATCAGGCTTCCCGTTCATATGGCGGAAACAATAAACAGGCTTATTCGTGAGTCCAGGCGTATGCTCCAGGAGCTTGGCAGAGAACCGACAACCGAGGAGCTTGCAAAAGAGCTTAATATGTCTCACGAAAAAGTCAGAGAGATTATGAAGATAGCGCAAGAGCCTGTTTCGCTTGAAACGCCTATCGGCGGCGAGGACGAAAGCCACCTTGAAGATTTTATTCCCGACGAAGAGGCTCCCGCTCCGGCAGAAGCCGCCTCGTATATGCTTCTCCGTGACCAGCTTAACGAGGTTATTGACACTCTTCTTCCCCGTGAAGCAAATGTTTTGAAAATGCGCTTTGGGCTTGAGGACGGCAGAGCAAGAACACTTGAAGAGGTAGGTCAGGAATTTCAGGTAACGAGGGAGAGAATAAGGCAGATTGAGGCAAAAGCACTCAGAAAGCTTCGCCATCCTTCAAGAAGCAAAAAACTTAAAGATTACCTATAAACTGCGGAGAAAGATATGAATAACGAAAACACAACGCTTTCACCGAGGCTTAAAGCGGTGGCGGCTTTTGTGCCGAAAGGCTGCCGCCTTGCCGATATCGGTACGGACCATGCACGGCTTCCGATATACCTCATAAAAAACGGAACAATAGAAGGAGCGATAGCTTCCGATATTGCAGACGGTCCGCTCGAAAAAGCGGCGGAAAACCTGCGCTATTTTTCTCTTTCTAAAAAAGTGGAACTGCGAAAGGCGGACGGACTCCGCTCGGTTTATGATAACGAGGCGGATTGCGCCGTTATTGCCGGTATGGGCGGCGAGCTTATTTCGGGTCTGCTTGAAAAATATATTCCAAACGGACTTAAAAGACTTATAATTCAACCCATGACAGATGCCTTTATGGTAAGGCATGCTCTCGGTAAATGCGGCTATAAAATAATCGCCGAGGAAATAGTGCCCGAAAATGATAAAATGTACATAGTAATTTGTGCGGAAAAAGGCAAAATGCGCCTTTCCGATGAGGAGGAACAGCTTTCGCCCTTGCTTGTGCAACACAGACTTTACAGGGATTATCTGGTGTACAGAATAAGCCGTATGGAAAAAGCCGCAAATCAGGCAGAAAAGGCAGGCGCGGAGACAGAAATGGTTAAAGAATACAGGCTTTTAAAAAAAGCTCTTAGAGAAATTGAAGATTAAGGTAAATTTACGTTTTAAATTCAAAACTATATTTTGCCACAAAAAACCGACCTCCAATTCGTTAGATTTTTGGTCTAACTTTTGGGGGTCGGTTCACTTTTTGCTTTATATATCCTCTTTTGTATTTTTTATCTCTCTGAAATAGTTTGCCATATCGACAATCATAGACACCTCTTTTTCTGATAAATCGTAGGCTGAAATCACTGAGCTTCGCTCAATGCCGAGTAAATAGTCTGCCGAAACGCTAAACATCTTGGCAAGCTCGACAATATAAGTCGCAGACGGTACAGAAAAGCCCATTTCCCAGCTGTTGATGCTTGAGCGTGAAAGGCTTAGGTAACGTGCCAGCTCTGCCTGAGTCATACCGGCTTGCATACGTAAACTTTTAATTCTTTCGGCAAATAAAAAGAGTTCTTTCGGTGCAGACTTTTTCATTATAAATCATCACCCGTTCTTTTCAGTCCTGATTATCGCTGTCTTCGCAGTCTGTAAATTCAAGATTATCAAAGGCAAACTTTAAAGCCTTATTGATAAGCTCGTTGCGTGACCTTCCGCTTTTTAAAGCGGTTTGTTCAATAAAGCTGTTAAGCTCAGTATCAATTCTTATTGTGAAAGTAACGGTTTTTTCTGTCTTTGGTGTTACGATAAATTTATTTGGTTTATTGTTCATTTGCTTCACCTCTGATATTAAGCCTTTAACTCTACTTTCAAATTGACCTCTAAACTGAGTTCCTGCAACCAAAGAAGTCATATCAATTAAATATACTTCTTTGTGCAATAATTTATATGGAACATCTCCCAAAGCAATTTTTTGAGCTATTCCTTCTGCAATAGCGGTTTTACCAACACCAGGCTCACCTACTAAACAAGGATTATTCTTAGTTCTTCTTGATAAAATTTGAATTACTCTATATATTTCTTTATCTCGTCCTATTACCCTGTCTAATTTATTATACCTAGCCTTTTTTGTTAGATTCAGCCTTCTCAACAAT
>CACZWA010000015.1 GCA_902784685.1 uncultured Ruminococcus sp. | reverse complement strand
AATAAATTTATTAAACTGTGCGGAGAGTGATAAATTCGCTCTCCGCTTATGTCGTACATAAGGAGAAGGTATGAAAGAGGCACTTAAAATATTTGCCGAACAGTTTCCGATAGTTTTCGGGGCATTAAACGTTGGTTTTTTGCAAACCTTAAAGCTTTTTATTACAACGCTTATTTGCGCCGTTCCGCTTGGACTTATAATATCGTTCGGCTCAATGTCACGCTTTAAACCGCTAAGTTCGGTAACAAAAGTATTTGTCTGGATAATAAGAGGGTCCCCGCTTATGATTCAGCTTCTTATTGTATATTTCTTCCCGGGACTTGTGCTTCACAGAAATATCTGGGGCATGGGCGAGGCAGGAAGGTTTATGGCGGCGGCAGTTGCTTTCTCGCTTAACTATGCCTGCTATTTTTCGGAAATATACAGAGGCGGCATACAGAGCGTACCTATAGGACAGCAAGAGGCAGGAAAGGTTCTCGGTCTTTCGGGCACGCAGATATTCTTCAAAATCACTCTGCTTCAAATGATTAAGAGAATAGTACCGCCAATGTCAAACGAAATTATCACGCTTGTTAAAGATACCTCACTTGCAAGAATTATTGCTCTTCAGGAAATAATTTGGGCAGGTCAGGCGTTTATGAAAGGCTCAAAGGGCATTTCGGGCGCAATATGGCCGCTGTTTTTCACCGCAGTATATTACCTTGCATTCAGTGGATTTTTAACGGTATTTTTTGGAAAAATAGAAAAGAAGCTTGACTATTTCAAAAACTGATATAAGCTGCACATGGCGGCGGAACGGAGAGCTTATGGCATTACTTGAAGTTAAAAATATACAGAAAAAATTCGGTAAAACCGAAGTCTTAAAGGGAATAGATTTTTCGCTTGAAAAAGGCGAGGTTTTGTCGATAATAGGGTCGTCGGGCAGTGGTAAAACAACGCTTTTACGCTGTTTGAATTTTCTTGAAACGCCTGAAAAGGGAATAATAAGCGTGGGTGGAAAAATCCTGTTTGACGGTGATAATAATGAAAAACTTACCGATGACGAAATAAGGGAAAGAAGACTGCATTTCGGACTTGTTTTTCAGTCTTTCAATCTTTTTCCGCAGTACAGCGTGCTTGAAAATGTTACGCTTGCTCCTACCGTTTTAAAAAAAGGGACGAGCGAGGAAATAAAAGAAACAGCACTAAAACTTATAGAAAGCGTTGGACTTTCGGATAAGGCAAATAACTACCCGTGTGAACTTTCGGGTGGACAGCAGCAGCGTGTTGCCATTGCAAGAGCGCTTGCTATGAAACCCGATATTCTTTGCTTTGACGAGCCTACCTCGGCGCTTGACCCTGAGCTTACAGGCGAGGTTTTAAATGTTATAAGGAGTCTTAAAAGCAGTGACAGCACAATGATAGTTGTTACTCACGAAATGGAATTTGCAAAAAATGTTTCCGACAAAGTAATATTTATGGCAGACGGAGTTATAGCCGAGCAAGGCACAAGCGAGGAAGTGTTTGAACATCCGAAGTCGGAAAGAGTTAAGTCTTTTTTAAGTAAAATAAGAAAATAAAAAAGTTTTTGTTTTTTAAAATTCCTTATTTTTCCTTGTGAGGAAATCAATAAGGAATTTTTTGATGAAAAAACAATGAAAATCGTTTTTTGATATTGATTTTAATGCGTTTTTGTGGTATTATATAATTGTATTTTTTTACGAAAGGATTTGAAAAAATGGCTATTAGTTTAAACCCCGACAAAGAAATTGTTAAAACTATAAAAGAAGGGCTTAAAGCAAAAGACGGTTATTGCCCTTGCAGAATTGCAAAAACGCCTGAAAACAAGTGTATGTGCAAGGAATTTCGTGACCAAATTGCCGACCCTGATTTTGAGGGTTTTTGCCATTGCAGATTATATTATAAATCTAAAGACTAAGAAAAACAGAAAGAAGGTTTTCTGGTGAAAAAATTCGTTTTTGCGGTACTTTTTGTGCTTACTTTAAACATTTCCGCTTTTGCCGAAAATGTTGTTGTAAACGGTCAGCAGGTAGATGATGCCGTAATTATAAATGATAGAGTTTATGTTCCGTTAAGAAGTGTGGGTGAAACCATGGGAGCGGAGGTGAGCTGGAACGAAAAAAGCCGCACCGCTTATGTAAACGGCGGAAGTTATGAAAATATACCGCATATTGTCGAAGAAGCGTCTAAATACACAGTCGGCGTTATAGGCCGTTACAGCGATGAAAAAGGAACAGAGGGCGTTGCATATGGAAGTGGCTTTGTTATAAGCAGTGACGGCGATATTCTTACAAACGCTCACGTTGTTTCCGAAATGAAAAGAATACTTGTTGTTATGAATGACGGAAACGGCTATGAGGCAATGCTTAAAAATATTGATAAAGATGCCGATATTGCACTTTTAAAGATTGATAAAACAGGGCTTAAAGCCGCAAAGCTTGCGGATATGTCCGAGGTTATGCCCGGACAGACCGTTATTGCAATCGGTTCGCCAATTTCGTTTTCGCTTCGTAATTCCGCAACTATCGGAATAGTCAGCGGTCTTAACAGAAGCCAAAGTAACTGTTACAGGCTTATCCAAAGCGATGCAACTTTAAACCGCGGCAACAGCGGCGGTCCGCTTGTTAATCTTAAAGGTGAAGTTGTCGGAATGGGAACGCAAGGGATTGTCGGCATCGGAGTATCGGGACTTTTCTTTTCTGTAACTGCCGATACTTTAAAGTTTGCAATTGACAGATTTGAAAAATACGGTAGAATTATAAGACCTAATATCCGTTGGCGAAACATATCTTAATACAATTGTAGATTATAACGAGGCTTTAAAGGCATATTTGCCGGGTGATACAATACCTCTTAAAATAAAAAAAGGCAACTCTGTATTTACCGTTAACGTTGTAGCCGAATAAAGTCTGAGTTTTTTAATTACACAATGTTAATGAAATCGGCTCGAATTATGTTGAGACAGAAAGGCGTGGTCAAAAATATGAAAAAAATTACGGCAATAGTTTTATCTCTCGTATTGCTGCGATTTTCTGCTTTTGCGGCAGGTAATACATTTATTTCCGCAGAGCTTTCTTTGCAGCTCGGAAGCTATATAGCAACCGTAAACGGAGAGAGTATAGCTGTTGAAGCACCGAGATTGTCAGGTGGTATAACTCTTGCGCCTATTGAGCCTATCAGCGCAGCTTTCGATAGCGGAAATACGGATGATTATAAAATTGATTATAACGGTACAACCGTTGAATTTTTTGAAAACAGCAATATTGCAAGGGTGAACCGTGAAGAAGTTGTTATGCCCACATATACTGAAATCGTTAACGGCAGTCTTATGGTTCCTATACGCTTTCTTTGCGATACTCTCGGCGCATTGATAGAATATGAAGATGCAACCTGCAAAATAAATATAAAAAAATCCGCTGATTTTTCGGAAATATTTGAAAAATCAATTTCGGGTTACTGGTGTGATGAAGATTACGGCTGGATGATAAAACTCCCGATTGATTATGATTTCGTAAATAACGAATATGACGGCTCACAGACAGACTTTGTCAACAGCGAGAGAAATAAAGGCGTATCGGTTTATGTTTCAAAAAACGATTATCAAAATATAAACCAGGCAAGGCTTTCGTATATTGCACTCAGTACAGGCGATATGCTTCGGCGTGAGGAGATAATTTATTTGTCCGACGGCACTGAGGCTTTTTATGCTGAGTACGAAACCTATGCTGTACTTTTAGCCATAAACGGTGATTATTTGTATGACGTTGAGTTTTATGCATATGACGCTGATATTTTTAAGGCGGCAAGAACAGAAGCGGAAAATGCGCTTAAAAGCTTTACTTTTAAAATAAACACCGTTCTTGTGCCTGAAAATGTTTCCAAACTTAATGAGGGCGGTTATACTTTATATACAGATAAAGACCTTGGTTTTTCCGTAAATCGTATGGATAGCTGGTCCGAGCCTGATGAGCTTGGCACAAACGGAAAAATGTGGTACAGCTTAAAACATGAGCTTATCAGCAAAGTGTACAGTGACGAAATTTTTCAGTCTGCAATGCAGGTTGTGGTTTACAGCCTTGCGAAGCATGATACCGCCGAAAGCTTAATAAAAGAAGAAACGGAAAGAGTTAAAAACAAATACAGTCCTGCCGCATTGTCGGAAATTACAAATTCCGACATAAAAAGCGGTGATTTTGAAGGTAAAAGAATTGAATATATAATCAACTTTAGCGGCAGAAAGCAAATAAATAAGACAGAATATATTGAATGCGGCGATTATGTATATGAAGCAAAATATTACGCTGTTTATACGGAAACTGCGGACGAAGACAGGCTTGGGCTTGATGAAATTGCAAAAATGTTCGACAGCATAAAGGTTAAGGGTGTTGATGAAGATAAACTCGGAACTGTTATTAATACTTCGTATGTAACAGATGATCTTACAACGTTGAGATTATATAACGAGAGAAGGACTTTTTCAGCAGAATTTCCTGCCGTGTGGAACATATATTCCGACTCGACCTCGCTCGGTGCTTCTCCCGAAAGTAAAAGTATGAGCTTTGAGGTACTTGCGGTAAATGGTATAAAAACTCTTGATGACGCAAAAAAGAGGCTTTACATTCCTAAAAACTATGTTTCGTCCAAATGTACAAAATCTTCATATGCAGGAAAGAGCGCTTATAAAATAACAGGAACGCTACGTCTTGATAACGGAAACATTATGGAACTTGAAGGTTATATTTTTGTTGACGGAAGTACAGCGTATCTTGTGACATCATCGGTTAGAGATGTTTATGCAAGCGAGAAAAATAAGGAAACTTTGAGTAAAATATTAAAGTCGTTTAAATTACATAAAAAATGAGGTAATGAGATGACAAATGAAGAAATACAGGTAAAAAGAGAAATTTTTGAGAGAATTTTTACTGAAAACGTAAAGCGTGAAGGTGCGGAGAATATTCTTGAATATCTCGGCAAAACAGATTTTTTTAAAGCTCCTGCAAGCACAAGATTTCACGGTGCTCATGCGGGAGGCCTGCTTGAACACAGTCTTAACGTTTACTATTGTCTTAAAGATTATCTTGCGAGGGAAAGAACAAAAGAGCAGTATAATATGGACTACTCCGATGAAACTGTTGCCATCGTTTCGCTTTTGCATGATGTTTGCAAGGCAAATGTATATAAAGAGAGTTTCAGAAATGTTAAAGACGAAAACGGAGTATGGCAAAAAGTTCCGACTTACGAGTTTGATGACCGTATGCCTTACGGTCATGGCGAAAAATCGGTTTACATAATAAACGGATATATGCGTCTGAGCCGTGAAGAAGCTTTTGCAATACGCTATCATATGGGCTTTTCGGGCTGTGAAGATAAAAATACGATTGGACGTGTAATGGAAATGTTTCCTCTTGCTTTTGCACTTTGTACAGCGGATATGGAAGCTACATATTTTCTTGAGTAATAATAGGAAAGGTTGAAAATAATGTATAAGATTTTAAGAAAAAGAGAACTTAACCCAACGGTTACACTTATGGAGATTGAAGCGCCTTTTGTTGCAAAAAAAGCGCTTGCAGGACAGTTTATTATTCTCCGTGTTGATGAAGAAGGCGAGAGAATACCGCTGACTGTTGCAGGGTATGACAGAGAAAAAGGAAGCGTAACGATAATTTTTCAGACTGTTGGCGCAACAACCGAGAAGCTCCAAAGCAAAAAAGAAGGGGAGTATATTCAGGATTTTGTCGGTCCGCTCGGAAAAGCTTCCGAAACAAAGGGCTTTAAAAAAGTTGCGGTTGTCGGCGGCGGCGTAGGCTGTGCAATAGCATATCCCACAGCAAAACAGCTCCATGAGGACGGCGCCGAGGTTCACAGCATAGTCGGTTTCAGGAACCGTGACCTTGTTATTCTTGAAGATGAATTTAAAGCGTGCAGTGATAAATTTGTTATGGTGACGGACGATGGCTCATACGGTGAAAAAGGTCTTGTTACAGACGCTTTAAAAAAGCTTATTGACAGCGGCGAAGAGTACGACGAAGTTATTGCCATAGGTCCGCTTATAATGATGAAATTTGTTTGTAAACTAACCGAACAGTACGGTATAAAAACTGTTGTAAGTATGAATCCGATTATGATTGACGGAACAGGAATGTGCGGCGGTTGCCGTATAACCGTTGGCGGTGAAACAAAGTTTGCCTGCGTTGACGGACCTGATTTTGACGGACATAAAATTGATTTTGACGAAGCAATGGCGAGGTCGGGCTTCTATAAAAACTTTGAAAGACAGTCGCATGAGCATATTTGCAATATGCTGAAAGGGGAATAAAACAATGCCAAATATGTCACTTGAAAAAAACAAAATGCCGGTGCAAGAGCCGAATATAAGGAATAAAAATTTCAGCGAGGTAGCGCTCGGTTATACGGAGGAACAGGCGGTAGACGAGGCAAACCGTTGTCTTAACTGCAAAAATAAACCCTGCGTTTCGGGTTGTCCTGTTTCAATTGATATTCCAAGCTTTATAGAGAAAATAAGAGAAAGAGATTTTGAAGGCGCATACGATATTATTTCACGCTCAAGCTCGCTTCCGGCTGTTTGCGGCAGAGTCTGTCCGCAGGAAACACAGTGCGAGTCAAAATGTGTGAGAGGAATAAAAGGCGAGCCTGTCGCAATCGGCAGACTTGAACGTTTTGTTGCTGATTATCATATGAATAATTTTAAAGGTGAGCCTGTTCAGCCAAAAAAGAACGGTCATAAGGTAGCAATTATCGGGGCAGGTCCGTCGGGACTTACTTGCGCCGGAGACCTTGCAAAAGCCGGTTATGACGTTACTGTTTTTGAGGCACTTCATGTTGCCGGCGGCGTGCTTGTTTACGGCATACCTGAGTTCCGTCTGCCTAAGGAAATAGTCAGAAAAGAAATTGAAAATCTTAAAAAAATAGGCGTAAAAGTGCTTACAAATATGGTTATAGGAAAAGTATTTTCAATTGATGAACTCATTAATGATGAAGGTTTTGAAGCTGTTTACATCGGTACAGGAGCCGGACTTCCGAGATTTATGGGTATTCCGGGCGAAAACTTAAACGGAGTATATTCCGCAAATGAGTATTTAACAAGAACAAACCTTATGAAGGCATATAAAGAGGGAAGCGACACACCTATTAAGCATTCAAAAAGCGTTGCTGTTGTTGGCGGCGGAAACGTTGCAATGGACGCCGCAAGATGTGCAAAAAGACTTGGAGCCGAAAAGGTATATGTTGTTTACCGTCGCTCTATGGACGAAATGCCGGCAAGAAATGAAGAGATTGAGCATGCCGTTGAGGAAGATATAATCTTTAACGTTCTTTGCAATCCGATAGAAATTCTTTCTGACGAGAGCGGTAATGTAAACGGTATGAAGTGCATAAAAATGGAGCTTGGCGAGCCTGATGAGTCGGGCAGAAGAAGCCCCGTTCCGATAGAAGGCTCAGAGTTTGTGCTTGATATTGATACGGTAATTATGTCAATCGGAACTTCTCCGAATCCGCTTATAAGAAACACAACAGAAGGTCTTGAAACCAACCGAAGGGGCTGCATAGTTACAAGCGGCGAAGGCGGCAAAACAAGCCGTGAAGGTGTTTATGCCGGTGGAGATGCCGTAACAGGAGCGGCTACCGTTATTCTTGCCATGGGCGCAGGAAAAGATGCCGCAAAAGCTATTGATGAATATATTATGTCGAAATAAACGATTATCAGCCTGCAAAAGCAGGCTGAAGCAATATAGAAAGGCGTGATTATAATGATTAAGGGTATAATTGCGGTAATTATAGCATATCTTCTCGGAAGCATAAGCAATTCAATTCTTGTAGGTCATATGTTTGGCATTAAAGATATACGGCAACACGGGAGCGGTAATGCAGGCTCTACAAATGTGCTTCGCACAATCGGGGTAAAAGCGGCGGCGCTTACATTTTTGGGCGATGTGTTAAAGGGCGTTGTTGCGCCGATTTTGGCATATTTCATTTGCGGTAAAAATATGCCGTGGGTTTTTGCCGCAGGATACGCCGTTATTTTCGGACACGTTTTTCCGATATTTTTTGGATTTAAGGGCGGAAAAGGTGTTGCCACCTCTCTCGGCGTGGTTTTGACCGTAAGTATTCTGACCGGCAAATTCTATATTCCGCTTGTTCTTCTCGGCGTATTTATTGTTGTTGTTTTAATATCAAGATATGTTTCTCTCGGCTCTGTGCTTGTTGCGGCGGCATATCCATTTATGATTGCCCTGATGTTTAAAGGAAACTACTATTATCTGATATTCGCCGTGCTTATTGCTCTTACAATAATTATAAAGCATAGAAAAAACATTTCAAGACTTGTAAAAGGTACGGAATCAAAAGTAGGAGAAAAGAAAAAGCTATAATGTGCTTTTATGACAATATATGAGATTATAAAGAATATTTTAAGAACACTGAAAAATCCCTCGGCGTATTTGCCGAGGGATTTAGTTAATTTACTGTTGTTGACTGTCTGACGGAGCACCCGGCTGTACTGTGCTTTCGCCGGTGCTCTGACTGGTAGTTTCAGAGGCAGAGCTGCTTGAACTTCCGTTTTCGTCGGAGCTTTGCGATTCATCAGATTCCGACTCGCTTTCTTCATCTTCATCTTTTTTGTTTTTATGGTCCGAAGGCGGCTGATAAACCGACGGATGCTTTCCGTCACAGTATTTAATTGTATTTGTGTTTGCAATATCGTAAACAACTGCGCATTTAGAAGAAGCAAGCTTGCCCGTTGAGGCACAAAGTGCAACCTTCTTAACGCCTTTCGGAGCAGAATCAAAGCCTATATCGTCAAGGTTTTTGTGTACCTCCGACATAACCGATTTCCAAATTTTTTGCGGCGTAGATGGTGTTGCACCGTCGCTCAAAGGTTTGGAATCGTCATGACCTGTCCATACGCCGCCTACATAGTAGGGAGTAAAGCCCATATACCATTTATCGACATTATTGTTTGTAGTACCGGTTTTTCCTGCACAGCTCATGCCTCTTATAGCTCCGCCTATAAGCGAGCTGTGGGCGGTAGACTGCAAAATATCCGTCATAAGATAAGTTGTCTGCTCGGAGAAAACCTTTTCTGTCTGCTGTTTCTTTTCAAGAATTACATTACCTGCGTGGTCAAGAACTTTCGTATAGCTTGCAGGGCTTATCCATTCGCCACCGTTAGGAAACGTTGCGTATGCGGCTGTCCATTCAAGAACATTTACACCTTTTGAAAGACCGCCGAGTGAAACGCCTGCAAGGCCGTCTGTTTTTGTAATTGATGATATATGATACTTGTCCTCCAAAAAAGACTTGCTAACATTTACGCCCATTTGGTCAACCGTCTGAACAGACGGAGTATTCATAGACCATATAATTGCATCTCTTAACGATACAAGTCCTTTGTAACCTGTGTACCAGTTGTGCGGCTTGTAGCCGTTTATATCAATCGGTTGGTCGACAAGCTTTGAACTCGGACCGAACAAAATTCCTTTTTCTATTGCAGGGCCGTAAACAGCAAGCGGTTTAATTGTTGAACCGGGCTGACGGAAAGTATCAACCGCACGGTTAAGCACAAGGTCGCCTGTTTTTTCGCCCGCTCCGCCAACAAGACCTTTAACCTGTCCTGTAAATGGGTCAATTATTACCATTGCCGCCTGAACGGTGCTGTCAGAGGTGAAATTGCGTTTGTTTTCAAGCACATTTTCCATTATGCTTTGAATTTCGGGATCGACGGTTGAATAAATTGAAAGACCGCCGTTATACACAAGGCTTTTTGCCACCGCTTCCGAATATTTTCCTTCATTTACAAGGTCTTCTATTACCTCTTTAATAACAAGCTCGGTAAAGTAAGATTGCTTTGATTCTTCGTCTTCGGTATAAGTTCCGTCGTTAAATTTAAGCTGATAAGCGACTGCTTCGTCATATTCATCTTTTGTAATCATATCAAGCTCAAACATTTTACCGAGAACAACTTCCTGACGTTCCTTGTTGTTTTCGGGGTTAAGCAGGGGACTGTATTTTGACGGATATTTTGTTATGCCGACAATCGAAGCGCATTCAGCAAGGTTTAGGTCGGAAACGTCTTTGCCGAAATATGCGTGCGAAGCCGCCTGAACGCCGTTACCGTAGCCGAAATAAGCAATATTTAAGTAAAACTCAAGAATTTCGTCTTTTGAATATTCCGACTCGAATTTAAGCGCACGGAAAATCTCACGGATTTTTCGTGTTGCATCACGTTCATCATCTTTTGTTATATTTTTAACAACCTGCTGGGTTATTGTACTTCCACCGTAAGAATCTTTTCCTGTAACGTAGCCGAGAATAGCACCGAAGGTACGTTTAATATCAACACCGTGGTGAGAGTAAAAACGCTCGTCCTCAATTGCAACAGCGGCATTTTTCATATTATCGGGTATTTTGTCCGAAGTGATCCACCTAAGATTTGACGGACTGTTAACCATTTCATATACTGCCGATTTGCCTGTTTCGGTAGTATAGTATAGGGTAGAAGATCTTGCAATTTGATAATCGTTTGGCGAAAATTCAAAAGCTTCAACAAGGCAGGAGGATATAATCCCCGCACCGATAAAGCTTATTACAACTCCCGCTATAAGAAGGAGCGCTCCGAACATACTGAAAAAGCTTCTGATGCCGCTTTTCTTTTTGCGTTTTTTTAAGCGCCTTTCTGCCATAAATTAATCACTTCCAATTTTTATGTGTTTTTGCAGTCTTTTTTATGTAATATCTTATACTATCCTTAATTATACCACAAGAAAAGTAAATTTACAAGTATATATGGAAATTTTTTTACCCATAAAAAACAAAAAACAGCTTGACAAGTTTTCTGTGTTTAGATATAATATTTATATGGTAAAAATAAACAGTTTAAAAGATAGGTGCTTTAAAATATGGTTAAAAATTTAAAAGATTTTTTCCCCGGTAATGTACCGGATTTTTTTGATAAAGCTTTTGTTACGGATTTAAAAATAAATTTATCCGAAAGAAGCATATGTCTGTGCTTAAAGCCTGATTATATTTTTGACGACGGGCAGATAGAATGTATAAAAAAAGAGTTCGCAAACGAGTATTCATGCGAAAAAATACAGCTTAAATTTGATTATAAGGATATTACGCTTAACTCAAAGAATTTGCCCGTATATGCCGCACATATCGAGAGCCGGGCAGAGCATGAAATCAAATCAATCTTAAAGCTTGTGCTTATGAACTCCGTTTGGCGCATTAACGGCGATGAAATAAATATTATAACAAAGTTCGGAATGGACGAGCTTATAAAAAAATTTAGCTGTGAGCGTGTTATTTCCGATTTTATTTTTGAAGAAACGGGCGTGCGGTATAAAATAAATATCGGCGGCGAGTATGACGAGGCGGAGTACGAAAAATTTGAACAGGAAAAGCAGGCGGCGCTTAACGAGGCTTCAAAAACCGTGTCTGAATATATTGAAAAGCAAAAGCTTAAAGAGCAAACGGAGCTTGCAAACGAAGTTACTTCTACTGAAATAATGAAAAACGAAATTGAGCCTGAAAAGCTGATTAGAGGCAAAAAGATAATCGACCCGATTATTACTCCCATAAAAAATATCAGAGGACCGCACGATAAAATTGTGGTAGCGGGAGATATATGGAACGTTGAAAGCAAGGAGCTTAAATCAGGCAAAACAATTGTTTCGTTTAACATAACCGACTACACAAGCTCCATAAAAGTAAAAATGTTTGAGGGCGCAAAAAGCGACGAAAAAGACGAACAGAAAAAGAAAAAACAGACAGATAAGTTAAACGAGCTTTTATCGGAGCTTAAAGAGAATATGCGCCTTATGGTAAGCGGTAAAATAGAGTACGACACTTTTACAGGCGAGCTTACCCTTATGTGTTCGAGCATTGTAAAGATTGCAAAAGAAGAACGTATGGATAATGCCGAGGAAAAACGTGTTGAACTGCATATGCATACGCAGATGTCGGCAATGGACGCAACAGGAAATGTTGAAGATATTGTAAAGCTTGCAATAAAGTGGGGGCATAAAGCGGTTGCGGTTACCGACCACGGAGTGGCGCAGGCGTTTCCCGATGCATTTAAGGCAAAGGGTAAAAATGATATAAAAATCCTTTACGGTATGGAAGGATACCTTGAAGGAAATAAAATGCGCATAGTTTACGATGCGATAGATTACAGCATTGACGGCGAGTTTGTTGTTTTTGATATTGAAACAACAGGACTTCATTGCCAGGAGGATAAAATAATTGAAATCGGTGCGGTTAAGATTAAAAACGGCAATATCACAGAGCGTTTTTCAACCTTTGTAAATCCGCATATGAAGCTTTCACAGCTCACAACGGAGCTTACCTCAATAAAAGACAGCGATGTCGAAAATGCTCCGTCAATAGAAGAAATTTTACCGAAATTTCTTGATTTTTGCAAAAACACCGTTCTTGTTGCGCATAACGCAACTTTTGACGTAGGCTTTATTAGAGTAAATGCGGCAAGATTATCGCTTCCGTTTGAGTTTTGTTATGTTGACACTCTTAATCTTTGCCGTGCGCTTTACAGCGAAAGAAAAACGCACAGTCTTGCGGCTATGACAAAGCACCTCAATATTGAGCTGCTTCATCATCACAGAGCTGTTGACGATGCGGAGGCAACAGCGGAAATTATGCGCCGATGCATTGAACTTTTAAAAAAGCATGAAATAACAAACCTTAAAGATTTCAATAAAAAGCTTGCGAATTTCAACCCTGCAAGAAGGCGTGACTATCATATAATCCTTCTTGCAAAGGATAAAGCAGGGCTTGTAAATCTTTACCGTATAATCTCGGATTCAAACCTTAACCATTTTAATAAGCACCCTGTAATTGTAAGGGAAACGCTTGAAAAGTACCGTGAAGGACTTATTTTAGGTTCTGCGTGCGAATCGGGAGAATTGTTTAACGCTATTTTAATGGGCGAGAGCAATGAGGAAATTGAGAAAATTGCTGAATTTTACGATTATCTTGAAATTCAGCCGATTGGAAACAATGAGTTTTTAAAGCGTGAAGGTATGGTTACGGATGATGAAGGGCTTAGAGAGTATAACAGACGTATCGTAAGGCTTGGTGAAAAGCTTGGTAAGCCCGTTGCGGCAACATGCGATGTGCATTTTATTGAAGAAAAGGACGAAGTATTCAGAAGAATACTTATGGCTTCAAAAGGTTTTGAGGATGCGGATTATCAGCCACCGCTTTATTTCAGAACAACGGAAGAAATGTTTAAAGAGTTTGAATATCTCGGAGAGGAAAAGGCAAAAGAGGTTGTAATTACCGTACCGAATATGATTGCCGATTCCATTGACGATATTCTCCTTTTGCCGAAAGAACCGTCTCCGCCGAAAATTGAAGGTGCGGAGGAGGAGCTTATAAAAATCACAAAGGAAAAGGCTATTTCAATTTACGGCGATCCGCTTCCCGAAATTGTGCAGAGCCGTATGGACAGAGAGCTTAGCTCAATTATAAAATACGGATTTTCGGTTATGTACATAATTGCAAAAAACCTTGTTTGGAAATCCAATGCGGACGGTTACCTTGTTGGCTCGAGAGGTTCGGTAGGCTCATCGTTTATAGCTTTTCTTGCGGGCATTACCGAGGTTAACGCACTTCAACCGCATTATGTCTGCAAAAAATGTAAACACAGTGAGTTTATTACAGACGGCTCACAGCCTTCCGGCTGGGATTTACCCGATAAATACTGTCCGAATTGCGGCGAGCTTATGTACGGAGACGGACATGATATTCCGTTTGAAACTTTTCTTGGCTTTGAGGGTGACAAAGAGCCTGATATTGACCTTAACTTTTCGGGAGATTATCAGCCGAAAGCCCATAAATATACCGAGGTGCTTTTCGGCGAGGGCTTTGTTTTCCGTGCAGGAACAATAGGAACAGTTGCCGATAAAACGGCATACGGCTATGTAAAAAAATATTTTGAAGAACGTGGACTGACTGTAGCTTCATGCGAAATGGAAAGGCTTGCAAAGGGCTGTACAGGAGTTAAGCGGACAACCGGTCAGCACCCCGGCGGTATTATGGTTGTTCCGAGAGATAACGACATACATAATTTCTGCCCGATTCAGCACCCTGCCGACGACCCTACAAGTGATATTATAACAACACATTTTGATTATCACTCTATTTCGGGTAAGCTTTTAAAGCTTGATATACTCGGTCACGATGACCCGACTGTTATTCGTATGCTTGAAGATTTAACAGGGCTTGACTCAAAAACGATTAAAATAGGCGAAAAAAAGGTTATGACGCTTTTTGAAAGTCCCGAGGCTTTGGGAGTTACTTCGGAAGCGATTTTCAGCCCTACGGGAACTTACGGTATTTCGGAGTTCGGCACGCCTTTTGTAAGGAAAATGCTTGTTGATACTCACCCCACAACCTTTGCCGAGCTTGTCAGAATTTCGGGACTTTCGCACGGTACAAATGTTTGGCTCGATAATGCGCAAACGCTTGTAACAAGCGGAACGGCTACGCTTAAAGAATGTATTTGTACCCGTGACGATATTATGACATATCTTATTTATGCAGGTTGTCCGAAAAAAGAATCGTTCAGTATTATGGAGCACGTCCGCAAAGGCAAGGGACTTACTCCCGAAGAAGAACAGCTTATGAGGGATAACAATGTGCCGGAGTGGTATATAGAATCCTGTAAAAAAATAAAATATCTTTTCCCGAAAGCGCATGCCGTTGCATACGTTATGATGGCTTTTCGTGTTGCGTATTTTAAGGTGTACTATCCGAAAGAATACTACGCTGTGTATTTTACGGTGCGCGCAGATGCTTTCGATGCCGAATATATGGCTGTAGGCAAAGAAAAGGTTAAGGAAAACCTTCTTGAATTTAAAAGCAAAGAGGACGCTTCTGTCAAAGAAAAAGATATGGTTACCATTCTTGAACTTTGCAATGAAATGTACGAGAGAGGAATAGAGTTTTTGCCGATTGATATTTACGAATCCGATGCAAATAAGTTTTTGCCGAAAGAAAACGGCATACTTCTTCCGCTCAATGCTATTGCGGGCTTTGGAGGACAGGCGGCGGAAAGTGTTGTAGAGGCAAGAAAAGACGGACCGTTTATGACAATTGACGATTTAAGAGAAAGAACAAAAGTATCTAAAACCCTTATTCAAGTTATGCGAGAAAAAGGCTATCTTGACGGAATACCCGAAACAAGTCAGGTTAATTTATTTGAAATGTAATGAGAGGAGAACGGAAATGTATAAAATCGAATATGCCGAATTTCTTGATAAAGTTCACGGCTGTTGGTACGGAAAATGTCTCGGAGGTGCATCCGGCGCACCCGTTGAGGGAATTAAAAAAATTATAGAAGTAAACGATTTTTCTGAAATTTTTGACCCCGATTTACCTAACGATGACCTTGACCTTCAGCTTTTGTGGATTGATGTGCTTAAAAACAAAGGAACGGTCATAAACTCCTGCGACCTTGCCGACGCATGGATAGAAAAATGCTGGTATCCGTTTTCCGAATACGGCTATTTTATGAAAAACTATATGCGCGGCGTTAAGCCGCCGTATTCGGGCATAATAAACAACAGCTTCTTTAAAGAAGGAATGGGTTGCCCGATAAGGAGCGAAATTTGGGGAATTGTTTCGGCGGGAAATCCGAAGCTTGCGTCACAGTACGCTTA
>CACZWA010000014.1:16227-21280 GCA_902784685.1 uncultured Ruminococcus sp. | reverse complement strand
TTTGCTTGCGGTAGACCGAGTTTGTCAGCACTCTGAGCCGCCGCTTTTTAGCGGCAGCTGCGTAAAAACCAATTAATATCCTATTGAGCGAAGATAATCAATGCTTGCTTTTGCATCTTCAAGACTTGTATTACCGTTTGTATGACCGTCCTGTTCAACAATAACATACTGAATTTTTGTATCCTCAACAGCCTTCATAATAGCTTTAACGTCCTGTCTGCCCTGACCTACCGGGCGGAATTCAAAGCCATCGCTTTTACCGTCACGTTTTGTGGCAGTCTCGTTACCTTTGTTGTCGATAAGAGCATAAACAGGTCCGTCGGCAAGGTTTTTACATACGAAGTCTTTAATATGAACAACTTCCTCAACATTACCGTATTTTTTTACATATTCAACAGGGTCTCTACCGGCATAATGTACCCAGCAAAGGTCGAGCTGAGGCTGTAAAATATCTGACGGAACTTCTTTGTAAAGCGAATCAAGAACACAATCGTCACCGTGTTTTACAAAGAACTCAAAGTCGTGATTATGATAAAGAAGCTGTATTCCGTTATCCTTTAAAAGCTTTCCGACCTTCTTGATATCGGCTATGAGTTTATCGTAATTTTTCTCCCAATCTTCGCTTGATACCCACGGAACAGCGCAGTACTTAACACCAAGCGTCTTTAAGTAATTTACGCTTTCTTCGGGATTATCGATGAATACATCATATTTCTGATGCACGGAAATAGGCGTTAAATTATATTTTTCACAAATAGCCTTAACTTCCTCTGCTGTTTTTCCAAAATATCCGGCAAATTCAACGCAGTCATAACCCATTTCCGAAACAGCTTTTAAAGTACCTTCCATATCTTCAGCCATTGCATCACGAATAGAAAACAACTGAAGTCCCAATTTAAGTTTACTCATTATATAAATTCAGTCCTCTCTAATTATACTTCCGGTATTTCAACAGGAATTTCCTTGCCAAGCTTAGCAGATTTAACAATATGGTCAATAATAGCCTGGTTGTAAATTATTTCTGATGACGGTACAGGTGCCTTTCCGCCTGTATGAATTGCATCAAGGAATGAACGAACCTTTTCATAGAAACAATCAACCGGTTTGCCTGATGAGCGAGGGATTACAGTTTCAACAAGCTCGCTTGCAACCGTATGATAAAGCGTCATATCTCCGCCAATAGAACCGTTCCAGCACTCTGTTGCAGGTATTCTGAGTCCACCCTCCGAGCCTAAAATTATTGTATCGCAAGGAGAATCAATGTTTTCAGCCCATGCAATTCTGAAGTCAAGAATAATGTCGCCTTCAAGTCTTACAAATGCTGCTGCAAAATCATCAACACCAAAAACTTTTGCATATTCGGGATGACCTGATTTTACATATCCCGGATAATTCGGGTTTTTACCCGCAAAATCAGAGGTATAACCTGTAACGGTAAGAGGTTTTGGATAACCGATTGAATTAAGCACCATATCAAGCGAATAACAGCCTATATCGCCCATTGCGCCGATAACGCCTGTTTTGGGGTCGATAAACGATGTTCCGTACGGGAACGGAATACCCTGACGTCTGCCGCCGCCTGTCTGTATATAAAATATCTTACCTAAAACACCCGATTGTACAACATTTTTAACAAGCTTCATATCGTTGTCAAATCTCGGCTGGAAACCGATTGAAAGAACTTTACCGCTCTTTTTCTCGGCTCTCATAATTTCAACTGCTTCTTCGGTTGTAACGCACATGGGTTTTTCAAGAAGCACGTTAACTCCTGCATTAAGTGCGTTAATTGCGCACTCGGCATGAGTAGCGTTATATGTACATACGCTTACAGCATCAAGCTGTTCATTTTTATACATTTCAAGGTCGCTTGTATAGAATCTTGCGCCTTCTATGCCAAATTCTTTATAAAGCTTTTCCGCTTTTCCTTCAATAAGGTCGCAACCTGCAACGATTTCTACATCTTCCATTTGAAGATACCTTTGAATATGTGATTTAGCAATCCAGCCGGTACCTACAATGGCTACCTTTAATTTTTTACTTCTGTCAACAGCTTTTTCATCTTGTTTCAGATTTTTGAATTCGTCAAGTGTTTTGTCCATTTTTATTCTCCTCTCATTTTGCAATGTAAACGTTTACATCGCTCTCTATTGCTTATTTTACCACATTATTATTTTATTGTCAATAGAAAAAAGAAATTTTTTTATTATTTTTTTATTTGTGTTTTAAATACTTGCAATAAAACTCAGAATATGATATAATTTAATTAAAATGTCGGCGTTGTCGCAATGTTAATTTTAATATTTTCGCATTTGAAGGGGCGGTGTAAAAAATAAAAAATATAAGCATTAAAGATGTGGCAAAAGAAGCGGGCGTATCCGTTGCCACAGTATCACGGGTAATAAACAACAGCGGTCTTTGTACAGAGGCTACCGAAAAAGCTGTTTTGGATGCCATTGAAAAGCTCGGGTATAAACCCAATCTTTTCGGTAAAGCATTGAAGCAAAGCGAAACAAAAATAATTATGGTACTGCTTTCGTCTATTGCAAACACCTTTTGCGCAAGTGTAATACGTTCTATTGACAAAGCCGCAAGCAAAAAAGGATATTGCACAATGATTTGTGCAACCGAAGGCGTAAAAGAAAAAGAGAGCTATTTTTTAAATTATGCCGTAAACGGACTTTTTGACGGCGTTATCATTCTTAACTGTTCCCTTTCAAAAACAGAAATTGCCGAGTTTTCAAGGCATGTTCCGATTGTTCAATGCAACGAATACATAAACCGAAACATTCCTTATGTTTCAATAGATAATAAAAAAGCGGCATATGACGCAGTGAGTATGCTTATAGCAAACGGCAGAAAAAATATTGTTTTCTATACGGTAAATAACAGTCTTGTTTCGACAACGCAGCGCCTTATCGGATATAAAAAAGCTCTTGCCGACAACAATCTGCCTTTTAACGAAAAACTTATCCTATACGGAAATTACGGATACCGCAATGCCATTTCGGTTTTTAAAGATTTTTTTAACAGTGGCATACCTTTTGACGGTGTTTTTGCAATTTCCGACAGAATGGCCGCAGGAGCTATGAATGTTCTTGCCGAAAATGGTATAAAAATACCCGAAGAAGTCGAAATTATAGGTTTTGATAATACGGATATATCATATACGTCAACTCCAAAAATCACAACTGTCGCACAGCCACACAGAGATCTCGGAGAAAACGCTTTTTATCAACTTGAAAACACTATTCTCGGTAAGTCAACTTCAAATATTATTCTCCCTCACAGTATAGTTGAGAGAGACTCAACAAATAACTAAACACATAGTAAATATCCCCCGGCACAGCCGAGGGATATTTACTTATATACTGCCGCACAATATTTCATCAAGTGCGCACGCACCCGAAGAATGACAATGTTTAATTACCGCTCCCGTTTTTTCCGCCTGGCTCACCGCCTGACGAAGCATTTTATGCGAAACTGTTTGTGTAAAAACTATAATCATATCAGGAGACCCTATCTGACCTTTGAAATTTGCCGGGCACTGCGTAAAAACCTTGCATTTATAACCGTGTCTTTTGCATATTTCTTTATATTTACAGTTCATTCTGTCATGTCCGCCCACAATAACAACGCTCATTTTCGTCTCCTTTCCCGCATATTACTAACGGCAAGTATTTTTATGGCATTTTCCATGCATTGCACAATGTGCGCAGCCGCTTCCGCAGGAGGATTTGCCCATACGTTTATCATTCACAAGCTTTGTTATAATAAGCGCAACTACCGCTATAAGAACCGCAAGAACTATAATTGTGGCAATATTAGGAATAATTTTAAACAACATATAAACTCCTCCTTTTTATTTTTTTAAAATATATCGTTTATTTTACTTTTACGTCATGAGTAAGCTTTGTAGATTCCTTATAAGGACGAACAAGCATATAAACAGCAAATGCAATGATTAAAACAGCAAGCACAACTCCGATTATATTTGCTTTACCGAGTGCAATATTTCCAAGCTGATTTATTACAAATGCAACAAGATATGCAAATCCGCACTGATAACCTATCGCAAACCATGTCCAACCGCTGTTGTTCATCTCACGTCTGATTGCACCGATTGCCGCAAAGCAAAAGAAGGTTAAATACAAGGAATGAATATCCGCTTACCCTTGTAAATTCCATTGCAAGAGTTTTGTATGTGTCAGTACCGCCGTAAAGAATACCCATAGTTCCGACAATGTTTTCTTTTGCAACAAGACCGGTAATTGATGCGACAGCCGCCTGCCATGTTCCCCAGCCGAGAGGCATAAATATCCATGCAATAGCACTGCCTATTCTTGCAAGTATGCTAAGTTCAAGTTCATCTTCGCCAAGCATACGGAATCCGTCCTCTGTAAAGCCAAAGAAGGTAGTAAACCATACAACAATTGTCGAAAGAAGAATAATCGTTCCTGCTTTTTTAATAAAGCTCCAGCCACGCTCCCACATTGAACGGAGAACGTTTGAAAGTGTAGGCCAGTGATATGCCGGAAGCTCCATAACAAACGGTGCAGGCTCTCCTGCGAAGCGTTTTGTCTTTTTAAGGATAATACCCGAAATTATTATTGCCGCCATACCGATAAAATATGCCGATGTAGCAACAAGAGCCGAGCCGCCGAATATTGCACCTGCTATCATAGCTATGAACGGTGTTTTTGCTCCGCAAGGAATAAATGTTGTTGTCATAATCGTCATACGGCGGTCACGTTCATTTTCAATCGTTCTCGAAGCCATAACGCCCGGAATACCGCAACCTGTTCCGATAAGAATCGGAATGAATGATTTTCCCGAAAGACCGAATCTACGGAAAATTCTGTCAAGCACGAATGCTATACGAGTCATATATCCGCAAGCTTCCACAAAAGCAAGAAGGAAGAAAAGCACAAGCATCTGCGGTACAAAACCGAGAACCGCACCTACGCCTGCTACGATACCGTCAAGAATAAGACCTTCAAGCCACTGTGCACAGCCGATTTTTTCAAGAAGATTGCCAATAACCTTTTCTTCATTT
>CACZWA010000014.1:0-16199 GCA_902784685.1 uncultured Ruminococcus sp. | reverse complement strand
CACCCATACACCAAAGCTTGCAGGGTCAGGTTCTTCCCCGCCGAATTTAGCATATGTTTCAACCGCTTCTGTAAGGTCATCATACGAATACGTTACATCTTCCGTTTCAAGAGTTTCTTCGTCCTGAAGCACATAATCTGCAGTATCACCGTCTTTAAACTGCTTCGCATATTCTTTAACAGCCGTTACGGCCGCAGCTCCGTCAAATTCTTCGCTCTCGCTGTCTATTGCTTCCAAAACGTCCTCACTGCCATCTTTTTCAAGACCTGCAAAAGCATCAATTACGTTAAATGCTTCGCCGTATTCCTCTGCAACTTCTTCGTACTCACCTGTGCCTATACCAAACAGATGGAAACCGTCACCGAACAAACCGTCATTTGCCCAGTCTGTTGCCGCAGTTCCTACCGTAACCATAGAAATATAATAAATAAGGAACATTACAACGGCAAAAATCGGAAGTCCGAGCCAGCGGTTAGTAACAACTTTATCTATTTTATCCGAATTTGAAAGCTTACCTGCATTTTTCTTTTTATAGCATGCCTTTATAACCTGAGCTATGTAAATATATCTCTCGTTTGTTATTATTGATTCTGCATCATCATCAAGCTCATTTTCTGCGGCTTTAATATCTTCCTCAATGTGACTGAGCGTAGATTCTGGAATATTAAGCTGTTCAAGAGCTTTCTCATCACGTTCAAAAATCTTAATTGCGTACCATCTCTGCTGTTCTTCAGGCATACCGTGAACAGCCGCTTCTTCAATATGAGCAATAGCATGCTCAACCGCACCCGAAAAAGTATGCTGCGGAACTGTTTTCCCGCTTTCTGCGGCGCTTATTGCCGCCTCTGCGGCTTCCATAACGCCATCACCTTTAAGAGCAGATATTTCAACAACCTTACAGCCAAGCTGACGTCCAAGCTCCTCTGTATTGATTTTATCGCCGTTTTTCTTAACAACGTCAATCATATTGATTGCAACTACAACCGGTATTCCAAGCTCGGTGAGCTGTGTTGTAAGATAAAGGTTTCTTTCAAGGTTTGTTCCGTCGATTATATTAAGTATTGCGTCGGGACGCTCGCCGATAAGATAATTTCTCGCAACCACTTCTTCAAGTGTGTAAGGTGAAAGAGAGTATATACCCGGAAGGTCGATAATTGTAACTCCGTCATGTTTTTTAAGCTTACCTTCCTTTTTCTCAACCGTAACTCCCGGCCAGTTTCCCACAAATTGATTTGAACCCGTGAGAGCGTTAAACAAAGTTGTTTTACCGCAGTTAGGGTTACCTGCAAGTGCAATTTTGTAATTCATAACTTTATTCCTTCCTTCTCAGTTAATTTGCTCTTTGTTTTACTCAACCGCAATCATTTCGGCATCGTTTTTTCTGAGCGAAAGCTCATAGCCTCTTACCGTTACTTCTATCGGGTCTCCGAGCGGAGCAACTTTACGGACATAGATTTCAACGCCTTTTGTAATACCCATATCCATAATTCTGCGTTTAACCGCACCCTCGCCTGTGAGCTTTACAACCTTAACAGTCTCGCCAATCTTAACTTCTTTTAAGGTTCTCATATTGTTTTCCTCCTTAATATGTAAATGTTTTTTCAGACCATTATTTTTTGAGCCATTTCACGGCTTATTGCAACTCGTGCTTCTTTCACGTTAACAATAACATTTCCGCCGAGCTGTGTAATAACAATAACGTCTCCGCCGACAACAAAGCCGAGATTTTCAAGATGCTTTTTAACCTCCGGCTTACCGCCAATCTTTTTGATAATGTTGCTCTCGCCTTCATTTACAAGCGTTAAAGGTATCATAACTGTTCACATTCCTTTGTAATTAGTCTATTCTATTTTAATTAGATATGTCTAACCTATCTGCAATAAATATGATTAGCCTTCACTAACTATATTAAAGTATATCATAACGACTTACATTTGTCAATAGTTTTTTACAATATTTTTTATTTTTTTAAGATTTTTTATAATAACAACACTTCCGTAATCCGAATCAAACTCAAATAGTTTTTCGCTATAAGAATATGAATCCGCAACCTTATTGATAAATATTGTTATTTTTTCGCCTTCAAATTCTCTTTCAAATGCTACAGAGTTACCGTCAGCGCAAATAAAGCGTATATCCCCCTTTTTCAGCGGAAGATTTTCGTTTTTTACTCTTGCAAGCTCAGTATAAAAATTTTTAAGATTGTTATCCTCTTTGTTCCAATCAAAAAAACCTCGGTTTAAGGGGTCTTCATAACCTTCCATGCCAATTTCGTCACCGTAATATATGCATGGCATTCCCGGAAGCGTAAACTGCAAAACCGCCGCAAGCTTTTCAAGTCCGACAGCACGGTTTAATCTCTCACCGTCAAGCTTAAATTTTGCTTTTTCTTCTTTGGTTAAAAGCGTTCCGTCATCGCCAAGAAGAGAAAGTATTCTTGCTGTGTCGTGAGTTGAAAGCATATTCATAACGCAGTTAAGCATAGGCGCAGGGTAGTTTTCGGCAATCGTCATAATCTGCTCCGCAAACTCTTCACCGCTTACATTTCCAAGCACAAAGCCTATTATTGCATTTCTGAACGGATAATTCATAACCGAATCAAGCTCGTCTCCGAGAAGATATTTTCTTCTCTTGCCATAGCTTATCTTATTTGAAGCGTCCTCCCAAACCTCGCCTATCAAAATAGCGTCGGGCTTTATCTCACCAATCCTTCGTTTAAACTCAAGCAAAAACTCGTCCGGTATCTCGTCCACAACATCAAGCCTAAAGCCGTCAGCACCCATTTTAAGCCAATGCGCAACAACACTGTCCTCATCTTTTATTATATAATCCATATACGAAGGGCAAAGCTCATTTACGCAAGGGAGAGTGTCTATTCCCCACCATGAAGTATATTTATCGGGATAGCTGTCAAAGCTGTACCATTCACGGTAAGGCGAATTTTCATCGCTAACCGCTCCGCCGCCAAACACTCCGTTTTTATCAAAATACCTGCTGTTACTGCCCGTATGAGAAAAAACGCCGTCAAGCACAATTTTTATACCTATCTTATGGGCTTCATCGCACAGACTTTTAAAATCGTCCTCCGTGCCGAGCATAGGGTCAATTTTCTTGTAGTCTGCCGTGTCATACCTATGGTTTGAGTATGCCATAAAAATCGGGTTAAGATATATAACTCCGACTCCGAGACTCCTTATGTACGGCAGTTTCTCTTTTATTCCGTTCAAATTTCCGCCGAAAAAGTCATTGTTTAGAATTTCTCCGTTTTCGTTCGGTAAAAACACAGGCGTTTCCTCTTTGCTTTCGTGCATCACAAAGGGCTCAAGCTTTCCTTCAAGATTGCACGTTCCGAAAGAAGCAAATCTGTCGGGAAAAATCTGGTACATAACCTTGCCTGCAAACTCTTCTTTACAAACATAGTTTTTATCATAACATGTAAGCTGCCAAAGGTCGCCGTCCTCAATATTTGTATCGTTTCCTTGCCTGTAAAGCGAGAAATTGCTTTCTTCGGTTTCTACACGAAAATAGTAAAAATAGAGTCCTTCCCTAAAAAGAAGGAACTCTGTTTCATAGCGCTCATAACCGTCCGCTTCTGCCTTTTTTTCAAAAGGAACAAGCATTTCAAAACCGTGTTCGTCAAAAATGCAAAGCCTTACGCTTATGGTTTTGCAGTCGGACGGTATATCAATGCGAAGGGTGCATTTTTCTTCGCTTTTAATGCACCCAAACGGTTTTTTATATTCTTCATTTCTGCTGTTATATAAAATTCTCATATTTATGCCCTTTAAAGATTTTTTTACGTTATATTCGCATTTTTATTTCATATGCCAAATATTGTCCGCATATTCTTTAACCGCTCTGTCCGAGGAGAAAATGCCTGCTTTTGCAATATTTACAAGTGACATTCTGTTAAATCTGTCTTTATCGGTATAAGCCTTTGAAACGTCTTCCTGCGCACGTTTGTAATCGGCAAAATCAGCCATAATCATATATGCGTCTGCAACGCCGTAATTATTTGTAAGAAGCGAGCGGACAATATCGTCAAATCTTACGCCGAGTACGCCCGAGGTAAGCATTTCAAGCACTTCTTTAAGCTGTGGATTATTATTGCAATAATCCATAGGATTATATCCCCTGCGCCACAAATCTTCAACCTCATCCGCACGCAGACCAAACAGGAACATATTTTCATCGCCGACTTGCTCGTGAATTTCAACATTTGCGCCGTCGAGTGTGCCGAGCGTTACCGCACCGTTAATCATAAGCTTCATATTACCCGTTCCGGAAGCTTCTTTACCGGCAATTGAAATCTGCTCTGAAATTTCAGCGGCAGGAATAATTATTTCAGCAAGCGAAACCTTATAGTCCTCAACAAAAACAACTTTTATTTTATCTCTTACCTGCGGGTCGGAGTTTATCATATCCGAAACCGCAACAATAAGCCTTATAATCTGTTTTGCCATAACATAACCTGCCGAAGCCTTTGCCGCAAAAATAAAAGTCCTCGGAACAAAATCCATATTCGGATTTTCTTTTATGCGGTTGTACATATAAAGAATCTGCAAAACATTCAAAAGCTGTCTTTTATACTCATGAAGCCTTTTAACCTGTACGTCAAACAGCGAGCTTGGGTCAACATTTATGCCGTTTGCCTGAGCAATATAGTCGGCAAGTCTAATCTTGTTTTCCTTCTTTATATCCGCAAGTTTGTCAAGAACAGCCTTGTCATCCTTGAATTTCATAAGTTTTTCAAGTTCAAAGCTGTCTTTTTTAAATCCGTCGCCTATCAGCTCACCAAGAAGGGCTGTAAGCTTCGGGTTTGCCTGGCAAAGCCATCTGCGGTATGCAATTCCGTTTGTAACGTTGGTGAATTTTTCGTGATTTATATTATAGTAGTCCTTAAAAATACCTGTTTTTAATATATCGCTGTGAAGCTTGGATACGCCGTTTACGGTATGGCAAGCCGCAAGGCAAAGATTAGCCATACGCACTTCTCCGTGAGCAATTACCGCCATATAATCAATTTTGGCAATATCTCCCGGATAAATAATGTTAAGCTGACCGACAAGTCTGCGGTTTATCTCTGACACAATCTGATATATACGGGGGAGCTGTTCTCTGAAAAGCTGCTCGTTCCAGCGTTCAAGAGCCTCGCTCATAACCGTATGATTTGTATAGCTAAGTGTTTCGCAGGTTATTTTCCATGCTTCGTCCCATCCAAAATCATGTTCGTCCACTAAAATTCTCATAAGCTCAGGCACGCACAGCGCAGGGTGCGTGTCGTTAATATGGATTGCAACCTTTTCGGGCAAGTTGTCAAGCCTATTATAACGCTTTATATGGTGGTTTATTATACTCTGCAAAGACGCCGAAACAAGCAAATACTGCTGTTTAAGACGCAGAATTTTACCGGCAATGTGGTCATCTGCCGGGTAAAGCACCTTCGATATAACCTCTGCCATTGTGTTTTGTTCAAGAGATTTTGCATATTCTCCCCTTGAAAAAGCCGCCATATCAAAGCTGTTTGATGACTTTGCGCTCCACAAAACAAGCTTGTTTACAGCTTTTGTGTTATATCCCGAAATATACATATCGTAAGGAACGGCAATAACCGAATTATAGTTTGTATGTGAAACTCTGTATTTTCCGTTATCGTCCCAGCCCGACACCTCGCCGCCGAACTTAACCTCGTAAGTCTCATCTTCTCTTGCCTGAAGCCATACATCACCGAGGTCAAGCCAGTCGTCAGGAAATTCCATCTGCCAGCCATCAACTATTTTCTGTTTGAAAATACCAAATTCATATCTTATGGAAAAACCTGTTCCCGGAATTGCAAGACTTGTCATAGAATCAAGATAACATGAAGCAAGTCTGCCGAGGCCTCCGTTTCCGAGCCCTGCGTCAGGCTCCATTTCATAAAGCTCTTTAAGGTCAAAACCGCATTTTTTAACGGCTTCTTCGTATTCTTCTTCTACTCCGAGATTGAACAGATTATTATGAAGCGAAGTTCCAACCAAAAATTCCATGGACATATAATAAACCTGTTTGGAATTATCGGCGCGGTATTCGTCGTGAAAATCTTTTCGCTTTGCTACCATTATGTCACGCACAACACTGCAAAGCACCTTAAACATCTGCTGCTTTGTAAGTTCATCTGTTCCGCAGCCGAAAAGCCTTACCGATGCATCCTCAAGCTTTTGCACCGCACTACTTTTTTTTGCGGTTTTTACTCTTTTAATCGTTTTCTTTTTTGTTTCAGTCTTTTTTGCCTTTTCTATCACTTTTATCCTTGCCTTTCTATGGGTTATCTTTTTAAACAAGCTCACTGTAAATTCTTATATATTTCTTTGCCGATTCTTTCCAGCTGCTGTTATATTTTATTAAATTTTTAATATGTTTGTTCCACTTTGTTTTGTCGTAATAAAAATCAATACACCTGTCTATTGCACCAAGCATATCGTGGGCATTGTACCCTTTAAATGTAAAGCCCCTGCCTTCAAGCGTTTCTATGTTGAGCGGAGGAACCGTATCCCACAGTCCGCCCGTTTCACGCACTACCGGAACTGTGCCGTAACGCATAGCAATAAGCTGTGAAAGTCCGCACGGTTCGCTTTTTGACGGCATAAGGAAAATATCCGCACCGGCATAAACCTTGTTTGCAAGCACAGGGTCAAATGTTATGTTAGCCGACATTTTATCGCTGTGAACATATGCATTAAACCTGAACATATCTTCATATTTGTATTCGCCTGTGCCAATAACAACAAATTGAAGGTCACGGCACATAATTTCGCCCATAACATATTCCACAAGGTCCAGACCTTTATGCGAAACAAGCCTTGAAATCATGGCAATAACAGGCACGTCCGGGCGAACCGGAAGTCCAAGCATCTTTTGCATATCCGCCTTATCTTCCGCCTTGCCTGAAAGGTCATCGGCTGAAAAATTTGCAGCAATAAAAGGATCTGTTTTGGGGTCGTAAAGCTTTGTGTTTATGCCGTTTACAATTCCTTCGAGTTTATATGCGTTTTCGTTTATAATGTTTTCAAGTCCTTTTGCAAAGTACGAATATTTTATTTCGTGAGCATAGGTTTCTGAAACTGTTGTAATTTTATCCGCCGAAACAATTGCGCTCTTCATAAGATTAACGCACCCGTCATACGAAAGCAGTCCTCTGTGTTCTTCGCCAAGCCCGATAACATTTGTCATAAATTCATTCGGCATTTTCCCCTGATATTCGATATTATGAATTGTAAATACAGTCTTTATCCTGTCGTAGTCGGGGCTGCCGCCGAATTTAACTTTTTTCAAAGTCGGTATAAGTGCGGTTTGCCAGTCGTTACAATGAATAACATCAGGAAAATACTGAAGCTCATGCAAGCTTTCAAGAATTGCCATACTAAAATATGCAAATCTTTCACCGTCATCATAATCTCCGTAAACCGAATCTCTGTAAAAATAATATTCATTATCGACAAAATAAATGCTGAGTTTTTTGCTTGCCGATTTAAGCTTGAAAATGCCTACATACTCATTTCTCCACGCAAGCTTTGTTGTAAAATTCTTTATAAACTCAACTTTAACATCAGGATTGTCTTTAATCTTTTTGTAATACGGCAAAAAAACCGCAACTGTGACATCTTTGTTTTTTGCAAGCTCCTGCGGAAGTGCCTGAGCAACATCTCCCAGCCAGCCGGATTTTATAAACGGCGCCGCCTCGCTTGCCGCAAACAATATTTTCATACAATTTCACCTTTCTTTATTATAACAGGGCTGTCCGCAGCTCCTATAAGCCTTGTACCGTCCGTAACAGTCACATCTTTATCGAGAATTGCGTTTTCAATATAGACATTTTCTCCTATATTTGCTCCCTGCATTATAATTGCCTTTTTTATCTTTGCACCTTTTTTTATTTTAATATTTCTGAAAAGTATAGACTCTTTAACCTCGCCCTCTATACTGCAACCGTCTGCAATAAGGCACTCGCTTACCGCAGAGCCTTCTCCGTAATATGTCGGAATTTCGTCACGCACCTTTGTGTAAATAGGTGAATTGGTCTTAAAAATATCTTTTCTTGTTTCTTCATCAAGAAGCGCAAAGTTATTATTAAAGAATGCGGCTATATTTTTGTTACGGAGAACTTTTCCGCCAAACTCATAAACATTTACCGAAAGCCTTCCGCTGTTAAAATGTCTCTGAAGAAAATCCTTTTCAAAGTGATAAAACCCTTCCGCAACCGCTTCTTCAACCTCTTTTATAAGCATCTCTCTGTCCATTACAAACATACCCATACCCGCAAGCGCTCCCGCTTTTGCCGGATAATTTATTATAATTTCCTTTGCGGACAAACTTTCATCGGTATCTATAACAAGCAGGTTATCGTCTGTATAGTTATTCGGCTTTGTAGCAATTACGGTAATATCCTTGCCCGATTTAACGTGTGCGTCAAGAACTTTTTTGTAGTCTATATTACAAATCGTTATAGTGTCGGAAAGTATAACGTAGTCGGCATTTTGCGCCTTTAAAAAGGGCATGGCGGTATGGAGAGCTTCGAGCTTTCCCCTATAAACCTCCGACCTTCCGCTTGCAAACGGCGGAATAATGTAAAGTCCACCGTTTTTATTATTCAAATCCCATTCCTGACAGTTTCCGAGGTGGTCCATAAGCGACAAATAATTGTATTTTGTTACAACGCCTATATTTCTTATCCCTGAATTTACCATATTCGACAACGTAAAATCAATTTGCCTGTAACGTCCTCCGAAGGGCAAAGACGCAACCGTTCTTTTTGCCGTGAGTTCTCCCAAAATATCGTCATAAATATTTGAAAAAATTATTCCCGTCATTTTCATAATCAGTCACGCTCCCCTCATATTACCGTACCGGGTTTAATTACGCTGTTTCCCGAAACTGTTTCGCCTTTACCGATAACGCTTATGCCCCACTCATCTTTATCGTAATATTCGGGGCTGTCGCCTATGCGGCAGTTTCTTTCAACCGTTACATCTTCACCGATAATTGCATACTTAATAACTGAGCCTTTTTTTATAACCGCTCCAGGCATAATTACACTGTCGATTATTTCAACGTCTTCTTCTATTATGCAACCTGTTGAAATAATTGAGTGAGTTATTTTGCCTTTAACTGTACAGCCTTCGGAAATGAACGAATTACTTATTTTTGAGCAGTCTGCAATATAGCTTGAAGGCTGTGCATAGTTTCTTGCGTATATTTTAAGATATTTGTCTTTAAGCGAGAACTTACCGTCAAGAATATCCATATTTGCTTCCCAAAGACTTGATATTGTGCCGACGTCCTTCCAGTATCCCGCAAAAGTATAAGCAAAGAGCTTCCTTCCGTCACGAAGAAGCGCAGGGATAATATTCTTGCCGAAGTCGTTGCTTGAAGTTTTGTCAGCTTCATCTGCAATAAGATACTCTTTTAAAATTTCCCATTTAAAAATATATACTCCCATTGAAGCATGATTGCTTTTTGGCTTTTTAGGCTTTTCCTCAAACTCATATATAGAGCCGTCGGGATTGGTATTCATTATACCGAAGCGGCTTGCCTCCTCAATAGGCACATCACGAACCGCAATTGTACATTCAGCGTTGTTATCCTTATGAAATTTGAGCATTTTGTTATAGTCCATTTTATAAATATGGTCACCCGAAAGAATTATAACATGCTCAGGGTTATAACCTTCAACAAAGGAAATATTCTGATATATTGCATTTGCCGTACCCTTATACCACTCGGTTTTACCGGAGGTTTGATACGGCGGAAGAACGTGAGCGCCGCCGTAATTACGGTTAAGACCCCAAGGCTGTCCGTTACCGATATAATCGTTTAATTCAAGCGGCTGATACTGAGTAAGTATTCCGACAGTATCAAGCTCCGAGTTTACACAGTTTGAAAGCGGAAAATCAATAATTCTGTATTTTCCTCCAAAGGGTACAGCGGGTTTTGCCGTTTTTTCCGTAAGCACAAGCAGTCTGCTGCCCTGACCGCCTGCAAGTAACATTGCGATACATTCTTTGCGTCTTTCAAGCATAAAACATGCCCCCTTATTTTACAATAATATAATATACAGTAGAAAGCGGTGGTATTTTTATTTCGATAGATTGTGCGTAGCCATGCATACCTGAATTTAATGTTTTTACTTTTTTAAGCCTTGTTCCTTTGCCTCCGTATTTAAGACTGTCGCTTGAAAAAACAGGCTTATATTCACCTTTTTGCGGCACTCCTATACGGTATTTTTCTCTTAAAACCGGGCAAAAATTACATACGACAATAATTTCGTCTCCGTGACTGTCACGCCTTATGAAGGAAATTATGCTCTGCTGACTGTCATCGTTTGAAATCCAACTAAAGCCGTCCCAGTTTTTATCATTTTCCCAAAACTGCTTATGTTCAAGATAAAAATGATTTAGCTCTTTTACAAACCTATGCAGTCTTTTATGTTTATCATAGTCAAGCATAAACCATTCAAGCGATTTTGCAAAATTCCATTCCGCAAACTGCCCGAATTCATTCCCCATAAAGTTAAGTTTTTTTCCGGGGTGAGCCATCATATATCCCAGAAACGCCCTTAAATTATCAAACTTTTCGTCATACTCTCCCGGCATTTTCCCTATAAGCGAGCATTTGCCGTGAACAACCTCGTCATGAGAAATCGGCAAAATAAAATTCTCCGAAAAAGCGTAGGTAAGCGAAAAAGTAAGGTCGTTATGTCTGCCTTTTCTGAAAAGCGGGTCTGTTGACATATAGCCAAGCATATCGTTCATCCAGCCCATATTCCATTTAAAGTTAAAGCCGAGTCCGCCGTCATATCCCGGCTTTGTTACCATAGGAAACGCCGTAGACTCCTCGGCTATCATCATAACCGACGGTTTAAAGTGAAAAGCCGCGCTGTTAAGCGCACGCAGAAAATCAATCGCTTCGAGATTATAATTTCCGCCGTATTTGTTAGGTCTCCAGTTGCCGTCTTTTCTGCCGTAATCAAGATACAGCATTGAAGCAACCGCATCAACTCTTATACCGTCTATATGATATTTTTCAAGCCAGTAAATTACGTTAGAAATAAGGAACGATTTTACTTCGTTTCGCCCATAGTTAAAAATTCTTGTATTCCAGTCGGGATGCTCGTTCATAAGGCTGTCCGAGGATTCATAAAGACAAGTTCCGTCAAACTCGTAAAGTCCGTTTTCGTCCTTCGGAAAATGCGCCCCCACCCAGTCAAGAATAACGCCTATACCTTCCTCATGAAAGCGGTTTACAAAGTACATAAAATCGTGCGGTGTACCGTAACGGGATGTCGGTGCGTAATAGCCCGTTACCTGATACCCCCACGAAGGGTCAAACGGATATTCGCTTACCGGCAAAAGCTCAATATGCGTGTATCCCATTTTTTTAACATATTTTACAAGCTCGTCCGCCATTTTTCTGTAAGAAAAATAGTTTCCATCCTCATAAAGCTTCCACGAACCGAGATGAACTTCGTAAATATTTACAGGCTCGGACAATACCGACTCTGCCGATTTTTCTTCAAGATATTCGGCATCAGTCCAGTCAAAGCCTTCAATATCGTAAACCTTTGAAGCATTTTCCGGTCTTGTGCAGGCGTGAAAAGCATAAGGGTCGCTTTTATATACAAAGCCTCCGTCTCTTTTTTCTATATAGTATTTGTATTCATCAAATACCTGTGCGTTTTCTGCGGCTACTTCCCAAATTCCGTATCCTATATTGTTCATGGGAAGGCTGTTTTCGTTCCAGCCGTTAAATTTTCCGGTCAGATGAACGCTTTTCGCATTCGGTGCCCATACTCTGAAAACAAAGCCGTTATCCGTTTTATGACAGCCCATAAATTCATATGCATGACTGCTGAGCCCCGCAGAAAATTCATTTATAGCATCATCAAATTTTTGCCGCATTTTTTCCCTCCCATTTCAAAAAATCAAAAACAAATATAAATTTCCATAAATATCCAACCTATATTTATTATACAATAACAACAAGTTTTTGTCAAGGAAACAAGCCACATTAGATAAAAATTTGCAATTTATTTTTTTTTGTGATAAAATAAAAAAAACAGTATGCTGTAATAATATATGCATAATACTTAATTATTACTCTTTTTTGAAAGGATTTGTTAATTTTTATGGAAAGAAAAAGCGGTGTGCTTATGCACATTTCATCGCTGTACGGCGACTACGGAATAGGCTCTTTCGGCGATGAAGCCAAACATTTTATTGACTTTTTAAAGGACTGCGGTTTTTCGTATTGGCAAGTGCTTCCCTTTTGTCCTGTTGACGAATGCAACTCGCCTTATAAATCTCCCTCAACCTTTGGCGGAAATCCTTATTTTGTAAGTCTTACAAAGCTCTACGAAAAAGGACTGCTTGAAAGGAGCGAACTTGAAACTCAAAAACAGCAAAATCCTTATTCTTGCGAATATGTCAGGCTGTTCCACACAAGAAACAGCGTTCTATTAAATGCTTCAAAGCGTGCAAAAAACCGTGATGAAATAGAAAGCTTTATAAAAAATGACCCCTATCTTGAAAATTTTTGCAGATTTATGGCACTTAAAGAGAGTAACAGCTACGCTCCATGGTATGAATGGCAAACAACCGAAACAAATGATGACACACTCTTTATGTGGAAATTTATACAGTATGAATTTTTCAGTCAATGGAAAGAAATTAAGCAATACGCAAACGAAAAAGGTATAAAAATTATAGGCGATATTCCGATTTATGTCGACCTCGACAGCTGTGATGTATGGTCAAACAAAAATTATTTTAAGCTCGACGAGAGCGGCAGACCTACCGGCGTTGCCGGCGTTCCGCCCGATTATTTCAGCAGTGAAGGTCAGCTTTGGGGAAACCCGATATACGACTGGAACGAAATGGAAAAAGACGACTTTAAATGGTGGCGTGACAGAATATACCATATGACAATGCTTTTTGACGCTGTGCGAATTGACCATTTCAGGGGGATTGAATCGTACTGGGAAGTTCCCGGAAATGCCAAAACCTCAAAAGAAGGTTCATGGCAAAAAGGTCCCGGCGAAAAGCTTGTAAAAGCACTTAAAGAAGCCGCCGGTGACGCTCTTATCATTGCCGAAGACCTTGGCGATATAACAACAGATGTTATAAATCTTCTTGAAAAAAGCGGTTTTCCGGGAAATTGCCGAAGACCTTGGCGATATAACAACAGATGTTATAAATCTTCTTGAAAAAAGCGGTTTTCCGGGAATGAGGGTGTTCCAGTTTGCTTTTATGGGTGACCCTTCTTCACCGCACAGGCCGCACAACTATGTTAATAACTGCGTAGCTTACACAGGCACTCACGATAACAATACACTCCTCGGTTACCTTTGGGAACTCTCTGACCACGACCGCCGTGAAATGCTTGAATACTGCGGTCACAAAGGTGACGACTGGACAAACGGCTGTAACGACATCATAAGGACAATGTTTGCAAGTCATGCAGGGCTTGTTGTTATGCCAATTCAGGATCTTTTGGGTTACGGCTCGGATACAAGGCTCAATATTCCCGGAAAAGCGGAAGGTAACTGGCAATACCGAATAACCAAAGAACAGCTTGACGGCATAGATAAAAACCGTTTCAGGCGGCTGAACGAACTTTATTCAAGGGTATAACACTTATATAATGCAAAAAAACAGACAGCTCAATCTGTCTGTTTTTTGCTTATAAATTTTAATTTAATTTTCCCAGACCGAAACTGATACTCAACGCTTCATTAACTCTATCCATAAGGTTTTCGTCAAGCTTGCCGATTTTATCCTTGAGTCTTTTTTTGTCGATTGTCCGTACCTGCTCAAGAAGTATTACCGAGTCTTTGGCAAGCCCATATTCGTCTGCCTTTATTTCGATATGCGTTGGCATTTTTGCCTTGTTTATCTGCGAAGTAACCGCAGCGGCAATAACCGTCGGACTGTACTTATTGCCTACATCGTTCTGAACAACAAGAACCGGTCTTACTCCTCCTTGTTCTGACCCTATAACAGGGCTTAAATCTGCGTAGTAAATATCTCCGCGCTTAATTAACACTATTATTCACACTCCGCCAATTTTTCCTCATAAGCCGAAAGCGTTTCACTGTCAGCTTTAATACACATATTGGCAATAGTCAAATTAACCTGCGCCATTTCAAGATATCCCTTTTTTAATACCTTTTTCTCATTCCTTGATGATTTAATTCCTTGTAGCGTAATCAGAACTTTTTTAAGCACCGAAAATCACTTTCCTATTCTGCCCATGAATAATATGATTATATATCGAGGAAAGAGGCAAAGTCAAATACAATATTTGTCACTGTTTACAGTTATCGGTTATGTAATTCAGTTCGAATGTGTACTTGCCGTCCTCTTTATAAACTCTGGGTACACGCCTTGATATCATACATATAATTTCATAGTTGATTGTTCCCGAAAGTGCCGCCAGCTCCTCAACAGGAATACATTTATCATCACTTTTACCAAATAACGTTGCAACGTCCCCCACAGATATATTATTGACATTACTTACGTCAACCATACATTGATCCATACAAATTTTTCCCAAAATTTTTGCATATTCTCCGCCGAGAATTACTCTGCCTCCTTTTGAGAAAAGTCTGGAGTAGCCGTCGGCATATCCTGCCATAAGCGTTGCTATACGTTTTTCTTCCGTTGCGGTATATACTGCACCATAACTAACGCTCTCACCCGGCAAGAGCTTCTCAACCCTCGAAACCGAGGTTTTAAGGCTCATTGCAGGCTCAAGTCCGTAACCGGATATTTTTTCCGACGGATAAAGTCCGTAACATACAATACCGGCACGCACCATATCAAGCTGCATATGCGGATATCTGAAAATTGCCGCACTGTTACATATATGCCTTAACGGCAAATTTATACCTTCGTTTTTTACCTTATCACAAAAGCTTACAAATCGGTCAAACTGCCTGAAAGTAAGTTCTTCGTTATCGGTATCCGCACAGGAAAAATGCGAAAATATACCGGTAATTTCAATGCCCGGCAAAGAGGCAATTTTTTTAACCTGTTTTTCTGCCCCTTCCTGAACCGCCACTATTCCGATTCGGCTCATACCGGTATCAACTTTTATATGAACACTCGCACGTTTGCCCTTTTTTACCGCAATATCCGAAAGATGCTTTGCGTTATCAAAATCAAACGCCGCCGTTGTAATATCATAATCAACAATTGTTTCAGCCTCGCACGGCAAGGTTGCGCCAAGAACAAGTATGGGGATTGAAAAGCCGTTTCTGCGGAGCTGAATTGCCTCATCAACACAGGCAACGCCAAAAGCATCAGCGCCGTTTTCTATCATCGTCCTTGCTACGGAAACTACACCGTGACCGTATGCGTCAGCCTTTACAATCGCCATAATTTTTGCGTTTTTATCGGTGTGCTCTCTTATGACACGCATATTGTGTCCAATGGCGTCAAGGTCAATTTCTGCCCATATCCTGTGTATATTTTCATTCATATATAATAACCTTCCTTTGTATCTAAACGCTGAAAATCTCGTCATCAATGCTTTTATTAAGTTCAAAACTTATATATTCAACGCAAAGCGACGGTTTGTTTTTATCGTCATAAACTGTCATTTTGAGCGGTTTCATCGTTTGTGAGTCAACTAAAAGTTCAATTTTGTTTCGGTAAGGATTCGAGCTTCCGGTCTGAGCGGAAAGCCTTATAGTGCCGCTGTTATCGTTTCCGTTTGTTTTTACGGCTGTTTCCTCCGAAGAATAATATATTTCAAAAAAAGTATTCAGCATAAGATAATTTTTTTCTTTTACCGCCGCTTCGTCAAGCCCTATTTCCGCCATTGTATCGCCCGAAATAAGCTTACCCGCATTACCGTTAATTACGGTGATATTTGAGCCGCCGACCTCTGCGACATATTCACAGCGCTGTTTATCGGGAGCTTTATACTGCTGGATAAGGCTGTATTTGTTTTCGGAATTGTTTGAGTATGACGTAACCTCAACCTCTGCCGAATATGATTCCATATTTTTATAGGTTGAGTAAACTTTTTCGTAAACATTATAGCCCTTCATCTTACCACAGCCCGTAAACAGGCAAATTATCATAAGCACCAAAGAAATTTTTTGAATTTTCTGCATTAACTGTTCCTTTTTAAATATATTTTAGCATATCACTCGGAAG
>CACZWA010000013.1 GCA_902784685.1 uncultured Ruminococcus sp. | reverse complement strand
ATAGCGTACTCGGAAGAGTCTCCGTAAGGAACACTACCACCTGATTCACGTCCTGTTCAAGACGATTTATGACATCTCCGCTATGAAGGCTTTCCTTACCATGCCACTCAGAACGCAAGATACGGTCAAGCATACGTCTCTGCATTCGGTTCTGAGCACGAACACCAAGGATATTCTTCACCCACACAGCGGTCATATTGATAGCGAAGTTACATAGGACAAGCCCTCCCATGATTCCCACAGCCGAAAGGACATCACCTTCAACTGAATGAGGTTAAAAGGTCCGCCGTTTTCATATCGGCAGCAATTTGCGCGGAGCCGATGTCTGTGCAGTATTTGTATAATCTGCCACAAAAACAGAGCCATGACACACTGACGAGCCTGCCGCTGATAATGGCACATCGGCGCAAACGACCCATATCATGCGCAGAATAGACAAAAAAACGGCTCTTAAAATTATGGAAATGTATGTATCTATGGGCGGAAACGTGATTGATACGGCACGGAGCTATTGCGGCGGTAAAAGCGAGGAGCTTGTCGGAAGGTTTGTGCAAGGCAAGAGGGATAAGATTATTATATCAACAAAATGCGCTCACCCTCCGGCTGATAATATGAAGCATAGCAGATTAGACAGAGAAAGTATTGAAGCGGATATTGACGCAAGCCTTAAAGCGCTCGGCACTGATTATATTGATATAATCTGGCTTCACAGAGACGATGTTTCTCTTCCCGTAATGCCGATAATAGATACGCTTAATCTTATGAAAAAGAAGGGGAAGGTACGCTTTTTCGGCGCTTCCAACTGGACGTATGACAGAATTGCCGAGGCAAATTCATATGCGGCGGAAAGCGGACAGGAGGGCTTTTTTGCAAGCCAGGCACTGTATAATCTTGCGACAAGGACAAGAGTTTGGCTTTTTTGAAAAATATGATGAAGGAACGCTTTCGGAAAAAGCAAAAGACCGCTATCTTAACGAGGCAAGCATAGAAATGTACAAAAAAATTAAGGAAAGCGCCGAAAAAAGCGGAGATACAATTTCGCATGCCGCTCTTAAAATGCTTGTGGAGAGCAGCGGTTTTGAGGTTTTTCCGATAATAGGTCCGTCAAACGTTTGCCAGCTTAAAGCAACCTTTGGAATTAAAGCCTGAGCTTTGCAAAAATCGGTTTGGGCGGCGTAGTGAAAGGGCGCACTTGCCGATAGGCGAGGGGAGTTAAGTGTGGAGAGCGGAGTTATTAAATGGAAAATTCAAAATTCAAAATTCAAAATGTAAAATGATGGTAATAAGATAATATTTGTTGTATGGGCGATTTGTGACGGCGTAGGGGACGATGCCCACATCGTCCCGAAAGAATGTTATAAAATGTAAAATCTTTGCAAAAAGCGGTTTTTGGTACTTGACAAAAGGAAAAAACTGTGATATAATGAGTATGTTCCATGTAAAAATGGCGTTGCCATATGGAAATTTTTATTGTTTCATAGCGCTTCGGCACGTTTAGTGCCTTGCGTATATGATATAATAAATGGTAACCGCACGGGTCGGGTTTTAAATAACGGTTTTGCCGTTTACCTGCAGTACCGGCGAGATTGATAGTGGAGGTGTAATTTGAATGTACGCAGTTATCGAGACAGGCGGAAAGCAGTATAACGTAAGCGTAGGAGACGTAATTTACGTTGAAAAGCTTGGTTTAGACGCTGATTCTGCCGTTAAGTTTGATGTTCTTGCCGTTGTTGACGGAGAAAACACAAAGCTTGGCGCTCCAACAGTTAAAGGTGCAAGCGTTGAGGCTGTTGTTCTTGGTGATGTTAAGGGCAAAAAGGTAAGAATTTTCAAGTATAAGCCCAAAAAAGGCTACCGCAGACGTAAAGGTCACAGACAGAACTATTCAAAAGTTGAAATCAAAGCTATCAATGCTTAAGGTTTCCTCAAAAGGGTGAGCTTATGATAAAGGCAAGTTTTAAGTTGTCCGCACAAAATGAGGCGCTTTCCTTTGAGCTTTCGGGTCATTCGGGAGCGGCGGAAAGCGGCAAAGATATTGTGTGCGCCGCTGTGAGCGGTGCTGTGCAGACAGTTATTGCCGTCCTTGACGGACAAATGGGTTTCACCGAATGTTTTTCCGTAAGAGATGACGAAGAAAACTCGGTTTTTTGCGATATATCCGCACTTAAAGGTGAGGATAGGAAAATTGCAGATACTGTTCTTAAAGGCTTTAAAATTCTTATGGAGGAATGGGAAAAAGATTTTCCGAAAAATATTAAGTTAAATATTACTACCGTGTAAAAGGAGGAATAACTGATGTTAAAGATTAGTATTCAGTTCTTTGCTCATAAAAAGGGTGTCGGCAGCACAAAGAACGGCCGTGACAGTGAGTCCAAAAGACTTGGCGTAAAAAAGGCCGACGGTCAGGAAGTGCTTGCAGGAAACATTCTTGTAAGACAGAGAGGAACAAAAATTCATCCCGGAGTTAACGTTAAAAAAGGCAGCGATGATACATTGTTTGCACTTGTTTCCGGTAAAGTTAAGTTTGAAAGAGTCGGTAAAGACAAAAAGCAGGTAAGCGTTTATGAGGTTGCCGCTAACTGATTTACCGAACAATTTAATTGAATTTATCAGATGCGAAAGGGGTTGTGACGAAAGTCGCATCCCCTTATTTCGTGAAAGGAGGAAAACGCTGTGCTTACAGATACGGCGAGGATAACCATAGAAGCCGGCAACGGCGGTAACGGAGCGATATCGTTTCACCGTGAGAAGTATGTTGCGGCAGGCGGACCCGACGGCGGCGACGGCGGTGACGGCGGAAACGTTGTTTTTGTTGCGGATAAAATGCTTTCCACTCTTGCGGATTTCAGGTATAAGAAAAAATATAAAGCAGAGAGCGGTACGGCAGGAGCAGGCGCAAGGCGTAACGGCAAGCGCGGCGAGGATATAACGGTAAAAGTGCCTTGCGGCACAATTATACGAAACATTAATACAGACAGAGTCATTGCGGATTTGGTAAACGACGGAGATACTTTTATTGCCGCAAAAGGCGGCAGAGGGGGCTGGGGTAATTCTCATTTTGCCACGCCTACAAGACAGGTGCCTAAATTTGCAAAGCCCGGTCTTAAAGGTGAGGTTAAAGAAATCCAGCTTGAGCTTAAACTCATTGCGGATGTTGGACTTATAGGCTTTCCGAATGTCGGAAAATCCACGCTTTTGTCGGTTATAAGCGCCGCAAGACCGAAAATTGCAAATTACCATTTCACAACGCTTGAACCAAATCTCGGAGTGGTTTGCATTTCGCCCGAAAACAGCTTTGTTGCGGCGGATATTCCGGGGCTTATAGAAGGGGCAGGCGACGGAGTTGGGCTTGGACACGACTTTTTAAGGCATATTGAAAGAACCCGTATGCTTATTCATGTTGTGGATGTTTCCGGAATTGAGGGAAGAAATCCGATAGAAGATTTTGATAAAATCAATGAGGAGCTTAAAAAATATAATCCGCGACTTGCGGATAAAAAGCAAATTGTTGCGGCAAACAAGACCGATCTTGGCATAAATCAGGAGCTGGCGGTTGAGTTTAAAGAAGAGATGAAAAGGCGAGGATATGAGGTTTTTGAAATATCTGCGGCGACTAACAAGGGGATAAAAGAGCTTGTTTCTTATACTTACAGCGAGCTTTTGAAAATTCCGAAAGAGGAAATAACTCAGGTTGTTGAGGATATTGACCGCACATACGACGACGAGCCGTTTACGGTGTATAAGGACGGCGAAACCTACTGCGTTGAGGGCGGTTATGTATCTTATCTTATAGATTCAACAAATTTTGATGATTATGAATCGGTTAACCATTTTCAGGACGCGCTTCGCCGAAAAGGTATTATTGAAGCCCTTGAAAAAGAGGGAATCAAAGAAGGCGACATTGTACGCCTTTATGATATTGAGTTTGAATTTGTATATTAAAGTGGTGATAACATATGATAACAAGTAAACAGAGAGCCAAGCTCCGTGCCATGGCAAACACGTTAAGACCGGCATTTCAGATAGGCAAGGACGGCATAGGTGAGAATTTAATAAATCAGCTTGACGACTTGCTTGAAGCAAGAGAGCTTGTTAAGGTGACGGTGCTTGAAACGGCGCTTCTTTCGGCGAGAGAAGCCTGCGAGGAGTGTACGGCAAAGCTCGGCGCAGAGCCGGTGCAGTGCATAGGGCTTAAATTTGTTATGTACAGACAGGCAAAAAACCCCAAAAACAGGAAAATTGAAATTTAAAGGACTGAGCCGAAATGAAAATCGGTATTTTGGGCGGAACCTTCGACCCGCCTCATATGGGGCATATAAAGCTTGCGCTTGCGGCAATAGGACGGTGCGGGCTTGACAAGCTTGTGCTTATGCCTGCGGCAAATCCGCCGCATAAAAAAAGTATGACAAATCCGCTTCACAGGCGTAATATGGCGGCTCTTGCGGCAGAGGAGTACGGCTTTGAGCTTTGTGAAATTGAGTATGCAAGAAAAACGCCGTCTTATACGATAGATACGTTAAAGGAGCTTGAAAAGCTGTACCCCGATGATAAGCTGTATTTTATCATCGGAGGTGACTCAATGCTTGATTTTGAAAAATGGCATGAATGGAACAAGCTCATAACAAGATGTGCTTTTATTGTCGGAAGCAGGAGCGTTGCGCAAAAAGAGCAGGTTGAAAAAGCAGTAAAAGATAAAATTGAGCGTTTCGGGGCTGAAATATATGTGCTCGATTTTTTGCCTGAGGAAGTTTCTTCAACGGAAATAAGAAACGGCGAGGCAGAGGAGGAAGTTCCCGAAAAAGTAATGGAATATATAGAAAAAAACAATTTATACAAAAGGTTTTGAGATTATGAATTACGAGGAAATGGACAGAAAGCTTAAAAGCCGTTTAAAACCGGAGCGGTACAGCCACTCAAAAAGCGTTGAAAAGCTTGCGGTTGAGCTTGCCGAAAAATGGGGAGCAGATGCTAAAAAAGCAAGGCTTGCAGGGCTTTTGCACGATAACGCCAAAAATATGGATAAAGAAAAAAGCGGTATTCTTATAGAGAAAACAGGGGCGGACGAATCGGTAAAGCAGTCGCCGACTTTGTGGCACGGACCGGTCGGGGCTTACCTTCTTAAAGGTGACTACGGCATTGATGATGAGGAAATTTTTGACGCTGTTTTTTACCATACAATCGGCAAAAAAAATATGTCGCTGCTGACAAAAATCATCTATATTGCAGATGCGATTGAGCCTGAACGTGACGAGTATGCCGACTGGACGTCGGCTTGCCGTGAAAAGGCGTTTAAAAACCTTGACGCGGCCCTTCTTGAAGTTACCGACAGAACGATAAATTCTCTTGTAAAAAGAGGGCTTAAAATTAATTTCGGCTGTATTGATATACATAATGAAGTTATAGGAAAATTGCGAAAATAGCACCTTTTTTATATTGACATTTTTTTCTGTTTGAGATATAATAAAAGACGGTGATTTTTTATAAATTCATAAGAAAGGTCTGGTTAGAAATGAAAACCACATATCAGCTTACAATAGGCGGAGTGACAAGGGAGCTTACGCTTTGCCCGATAAACGAAAATCTTCAGATTGCAGGCTTTGTCGTGCTTGGAGACTATGAACTTACCGAGGCATGCGCAAAAGAGCTTGTTAAAATCGCACCCGAACACGATTATATTCTTACGGCGGAGTGCAAGGGCATACCGCTTGTTCATGAAATGGCAAAAATGCTTGGCGAAAAAACGCACTTTATAGCAAGAAAAAAAGCTAAGCTTTATATGAAAAATATTTTCAGCGCCGCTGTAAAATCCATTACAACAGAGGGCGACCAGATGCTTTACCTTGACGGAAAAGACGCCGAGCTTATAAAAGGAAAGAAAATTCTTATAATAGACGACGTTATCAGTACAGGCGAGTCTATCAGGGCGCTTGAACAGCTTGTTAAAGATGCAGGCGGCATTGTTGCAGGTAAAATGTGCGTGCTTGCAGAGGGTGACGCACAGGGAAGAAGCGATATTAAATATCTTGCTCCGCTTCCGCTTTTCGATAAGGAAGGCAATCCGATAGAGTAATAAAAAATATAAGACAAGCATATATTTTTATATGGCTTGTCAGATTTCACTGTTCTGGCAGGTTTATAATAGGCCGGAAAGGAATGTTACATCTTGAAAAAAAACAGTAATGAACTTGGTCAGTCGGTGCTTAAAGGTTCGCTCATTCTTGTTGTTGCAAACCTTCTTGTTAAGGTTATAGGCGCACTTTTTAAAATTCCGATTACCAATCTTCTCGGAAACGAAGGCATGGGATATTTCAGCTCCGCATATACGATATATTCGGGGCTTTTTACCGTTGCAACGGCAGGTTTGCCTGTGGCAATTGCAAAAATGATTGCGGAAAGCACGGCGCGTGGCAATCTCCGTGAGCTTAAACGCATACACGGCGTATCTTACGCCATTTTTGCCGTTATAGGCGTGGCAGGCGCATGCGTGCTTTTCTTTGGAGCAGACAGGTTTGTGAAATCCTATGGGGATAACTCGATATGTATAAAAATCGTTGCGCCGGCACTGTTTTTTGTTGCTGTTATGAGCGTTTACAGGGGCTTTTTTCAGGGGCTTTCCGATATGTACCCGACAGCGTTCAGCGAACTGATAGAGTCCGGAACAAAGCTTGTGTTAGGTTATGCGATGGCATATATTTTTCTTAAAAAAGGGCTTGTTTACGGAGCCGCAGGAGCAATAAGCGGCGTTACCGCAGGAAGTATTTTCGGCTGTGCTTTTCTTATTGCAATGTTTTTTGTAAAACGCAAAAAAATATATTCCTCACTCGATAATACTCTTGCGCCGCCGTCTTACGGAAATGTTTTTGCAAGGCTTATGGGCGTTGCATTGCCCGTTACCGTCAGCGCTTCGGTGTTTACAATAACAAACCTTATCGATGTTTTTCAGATAGGAAAAAGACTTTCGCTTATTGCAGATAAAATTCCGCAGGAGCAGATTGACCGTTGCGTAAAATATGCAGAAGGCTCTTTGAGCGGCGCTGCCGATAAAACAGCGGTTATAGTAAACAGCCTTTACGGTATGTACACGGCAAAGGTCATAACAATGCTTAACCTTATTCCTGCAATCGTGGTTGCGCTGTGCTTGCCGCTTGTGCCTGCGATAGCAAGGGCATACACCGCAAAAAATTATTCCGAGGTATCAAAGACCACATATATGTCTGTCAAGCTTACAATTGCTTTTGCGCTCCCCGGTGCGGTCGGGATAGGCGTTCTTTCGAGCCCTATTCTGCGCACTCTGTTTGGAAGTAACGATGCCTCTTTCCTTTTAAGGCTTATAACTCCGGCAATCGTATGCGTTTCGCTTGTTCTTGTAACAAACGCAATTTTGCAGGCAACAGGAAACGTTATTATTCCTGTAATAAATATAGCAATTGCGGGAATTACAAAGGTTATAATCAACTATTTTCTGTTGGTTGTGCCGAGCGTAAACATAAACGGCGTTGCAATAGGCTCATCTGTTTGCTATTTTATTTATATGACTCTTAACGTTTACTACGTTGTAAAGGTAACAAAGCCGAATTTCACTTTTTCTGATTTGGTATTAAAACCGTTGTCGTCATCTGCGGTTATGGGAGCGGCTGTTTATATAGTAAACAGAGTGCTTGAAGCCTACCTCGGACAGTCAAGAATAGCGGCTGTAATTTGTACGGCGGTGTCTGTCGGAGCAGGCGGAATAGTATATCTTATAATGCTGTTTAAAACGGAAACTCTTACTGCGGAAGAAATAAAAAATCTTCCCAAAGGTGATAAAATAGAGGCGGCTCTAAAGAAAATAAAGCTTATTAAAAGCTAAAGAGAGAGATATGCATGGATTTTGAATTTAAAGATAAATACGATATAAACGATTTTCTTAAAATTACAGCTATTTTAAGAGGCGAGGGCGGTTGTCCGTGGGACAGAGAGCAGACATACGAAAGCCTTAAAAGATACGTTCTTGAAGAAGCGTATGAGGTGATTGACGCATGCGACACAGGCGGTATGAAGCTTGCGGACGAGCTTGGTGATTTGCTTTTGCAGATAACAATGTTGTCACAGATAGGCTCGGAGGACGGTACTTTTTGCTTTGACGACGTGTGCGACCTTGTTTCAAAGAAGATGATACAACGGCACCCGCATGTTTTTGGTAACGTTAAGGCTGACACAAGTGAAAAAGTGCTTGACAACTGGGAAAAAATAAAACGTAACGAACGTGATATAAAGACGGTTTCGGGAGCAATGCAGGACGTTACAAAAGGCTTGCCTGCCCTTCTTAGGGCGTATAAAATTCAGGGCAAAGCGGCAAAGGTGGGCTTTGACTGGAGCGAAATAAAAGGACAGCTCGATAAAGTGCGTGAAGAAACGGCGGAGGTTGAAAAGGCTGTTGAAGAAGGAAATCCAGAAGAGATTGAAAAAGAAATTGGCGATTTGCTTTTTGCCGTTGTAAACGTAGCACGTTTTGAAAAAGTAAATCCGGAGCTTGCGGCGGAAAAGGCAAATAAAAAGTTTATGCGCCGCTTTGGATATATAGAAAAGAAAGCAACGGAAAGCGGCAGAAAACTTGAAGAAATGTCTTTTGAGGAAATGGACAGGCTTTGGGATATGGCAAAGGAAGAAGAAAGGGCAGGAAATGAGAATAGATAAGTTTTTGAAAGTATCAAGGCTCATAAAACGCCGAACGGTTGCAAATGAAGCTTGCAGCGGCGACAGAGTTTTAATTAACGATAAGCCTGCAAAAGTATTGACGACCATGTTACAAAAGACGGCGCAAAGGAAATGTACCGTGCAGTTATGTGACATATTTTAGCACTTGACCGCAGGAATATTATGTGGTAGAATATAAATTAGAGAATAAAAAACGAGGGTTTTTATACATAGAAAGGAATGTTCACCAATGAAAAACACAGAAAAAACAATGGATAAAATAGTTGCGCTCTCAAAAAGCAGGGGCATTATTTTTGCAGGCTCCGAAATTTACGGCGGACTTGCAAATACTTGGGACTACGGTCCGCTCGGCGTTGAGCTTAAAAATAATGTTAAAAAAGCATGGTGGAAAAAATTTATCCAGGAAAGTCAGTATAATGTGGGACTTGATTCCGCAATACTTATGAATCCGCAGACATGGGTAGCATCGGGACATATTGGCGGCTTCAGCGACCCGCTTACCGACTGTAAGGAATGTAAAACACGTCACAGAGCGGACAAGCTTATTGAGGACTATGTTGCAAAAGAAGGTATTGATTTTAACCCTGCCGTACTTGACGACAAGGGTATGATGGACTATATAAACGAGCATAAAATTGTTTGCCCCGTGTGCGGCAAGCTTAACTATACCGATATAAGAAAGTTTAACCTTATGTTTAAAACATTTCAGGGTGTAACGGAGGATTCCAAATCCGAAATTTACCTTCGTCCCGAAACGGCACAGGGAATATTTGTCAACTTCAAAAATATTCAGAGAAGTACAAGAAAAAAAGTTCCTTTCGGTGTAGGACAAGTTGGTAAATCTTTCAGAAACGAAATAACTCCCGGTAACTTCACTTTCAGAACAAGAGAGTTTGAGCAGATGGAGCTTGAGTTTTTCTGTAAGCCGGGCACAGACCTCGAATGGTTTGCATATTGGAAAGACGCTTGCGCAAATTGGCTTTATTCTCTTGGCATAAGCAAAGAAAATCTTCGCCTTCGTGACCATGACCCGGAAGAACTCAGTCACTATTCAAATGCAACAACCGACTTTGAATTTATGTTCCCGTTTGGCTGGGGCGAGCTTTGGGGAATTGCCGACAGAACGGATTTTGACCTCACACAGCACCAGAATGTTTCCGGCGAAAGTATGGAATATACAGACCCATTCACAAATGAAAAATATATTCCTTATGTAATAGAACCGTCACTCGGCGCAGACAGAGTAACCCTTGCTTTCCTTGTTGAAGCTTACGATGAGGAACAGGTGGGCGAAAATGATACAAGAGTAGTTCTTCATCTTCACCCTGCACTTGCGCCGTATAAAGCCGCTGTACTTCCGCTTTCCAAAAAACTCGGCGAGAGTGCGGAAAAAGTTTATGAACAGCTCCGCAAGGACTTTATGTGTGAATATGACGATGCAGGAAGCATAGGAAAAAGATACAGAAGACAGGACGAAATCGGTACACCGTTTTGCATAACATATGACTTCGACAGCGAGGAGGACGGTTGCGTAACTGTTCGTGACCGTGATACAATGGAGCAGGAGCGTGTTAAGATTTCCGAGCTTAACGAGTATATTTCAAAGAAAATTGCGTTTTAATCCGCAAATACCTTTATTATTTAATTAAAGGGGAAATGGAAAATGGGGAAAATAAGCAGACAGAATAAAATAATGTTATTGTTTGACATTATTCTTATTGGTATTTCATATATTGTTGCGCTCGGTTTTATACATTCGTTTACGGAAGAAGCAACAATAATGGGTAGTTTGCAGTTTGGCATAAATCTTATTGCAGCCGAAATTATATATATATTAGCCTATGTTTTCAGCAGGGTTTATATAAATATAATACAATTTGCCACAACAAGATATTTTCTTTGGATGGTTATATGGTCTGCAATTGCAGGAGCTGTTATTGCTGTTTTAGCTGCTTTGCTGCCGCAAGAATTTTTTCTTAATGTAAAAGCAAACGTTCTTTCTGCTATATTTGTTACGGCGTTTACTGTTGGCGTAAGAGTTTTAATACGTTTTATGTACTACGGCATATCCAATTCGACGCCTTCAAATAAAAAAATCAAGGTGCTGATTGTCGGCGGCGGAGATGCAGGAGGCTGGATTGTGCGCTCTATTACAAACAGTAAAACGAGCAGCTACGATGTGTGCGGAATAGTCGATGAGGATGAAAGCAAAGTAGGCATGTTCATTGACGGTAAAAAAATACTTGGCACATATAAAGATATTGAAAAAATATGCCGTGAAAACGATATTAAAGAAATAATAATGGCATTGCCGGAAGCAAGCGCAGAAGTCAGAAGCAAGGTTTATACCATATGTTCACGGACAGGGCTTGCAGTTAATACTATTCCGTCAATTGATGAAATGATAAATTCGGAATCGTCTTACGATGATGCTGCGTATCATATAAGGCAGGTCAAAATTGAGGACTTGCTGCCGAGAAAAGAAGTTAAGCTTAATGATGAACAGATTGTTAATGAAATAAACAATAAAGTAATTCTTGTTACGGGCGGCGGCGGCTCAATAGGCTCTGAGCTTTGCAGACAGATTGCAAAGCATGGACCTAAAATGCTCATTGTGCTTGATATATACGAAAACAACGCATATGACTTGCAAAATGAGTTAACAACAAAGTATCCGATGCTGGAACTGCGTATTATTATCGCATCGGTGCGTGATTACGATAAAATTGTAAACGTTTTTAACCACTATAAACCGGAAATTGTTTTCCATGCGGCGGCGCATAAACATGTTCCTCTTATGGAGTATAATCCCGGTGAAGCAATTAAAAACAATGTTTTCGGCACATATAATGTTGCAAAAGCGTCCGATAACTGCGGCGTGAAAAAGATGGTGCTTATATCTACGGATAAGGCGGTTAATCCTACAAATGTAATGGGCGCAACAAAACGTATTTGCGAAATGATTGTGCAATCAATGCAGGAGATAAGCAGGACGGAATTTGTTGCGGTAAGATTTGGAAACGTGCTCGGCAGTAACGGCTCGGTAATTCCGCTTTTTAAAAAGCAGATTGAAGAGCATAAACCGATAACCGTAACGCATAAAGATATAACCAGGTTTTTTATGACAATTCCGGAAGCGGCACAGCTTGTTCTCCAGGCAATGTGCTATGCAAAGGGCGGAGAGATTTTTGTGCTCGATATGGGGCAACCGGTTAAAATTTACGATTTGGCGATTAACCTTATAAGACTTTCGGGGCTTAAACCGTATGAAGATATTGATATAAAGATTACGGGGCTGAGACCGGGCGAAAAGCTGTATGAGGAGCTTCTTATGGACGAGGAAGGCTTGCAAAGCACAGATAACAGTAAGATTTTTATAGGTCATCCGATTTTTACAAATATGGATACGCTCAAAAAATCTCTTGCAAAGCTTGAAAAGGCGGCTGTTTCCGACGATGAAGAATATATTAAAGATATTATAGCCGATGTTGTTCCGACATATGTAAGAGATGTAAAGCACACTAAAAAGCAAAAAGAAGACAACAGGAAAATAATAAATGCGTAAGAAAATCCCACGGCAATGGTCATTGCCGTGGGATTTATAATATATTACGCTGAGGCTGTTTTTATAACGCTTACCGCTTTTTCAAGCAAATTCCAAGGAATATTCAGCGCAGGAAGAAGGCGAACCTTATCCTTTGCCGAAAGGCAAAGCACGCCGCCTTCCATACAGATTTTAATGACATCAGAGGCAGGCTTTACGGTCTTTATGCCGAGCATAAGTCCAAGTCCTGTAACACTTTCTATTCCTTTTGCCGAGCAAAGAGAATTTATTATATATTCCGATTTTTTCTTTACATCTTCAAGCAGGCGGCTATCAATACGGTTTAAAATACTCAAAGCTCCCGCACAGCATACCGGGTTTCCGCCGAAAGTTGAGCCGTGTGTACCGGCGGTTAAAGTGTTTTGCACCTTTTCACCGAGAACGGCGGCACCTATCGGTAAACCTCCGCCAAGCCCTTTTGCTGTCGTGAAAATATCGGGCTTAATGCCGTAGTGCATATATGAGTAAAGCTCGCCGCTTCTGCCGTTGCCTGTCTGCACCTCATCGCATATTACAAGGAGATTATTTTCTTTTGCAACCTTTACAATTTCATCAACATATTCTTGGCTGAGAGGTATAACTCCGCCTTCACCCTGAACGCACTCAAACATAATTGCGGCGCACTTGTTTTCATTTACAAGGCGGTGCAGTTCATCGGTGTCGCCTGCCTGTGCGTAAACAAAGCCCGGCATAAGCGGAAGAAAATCTTTGTGAAATACGTCCTGACCGGTAGCGGCAAGGGTTGCAAGCGTTCTGCCGTGAAAGCTGTTTTTAAGCGTTATAATCGTATAGAATTCGCTTCCTTTTGTTTCGGCGGCATATTTTCTTGCAGTTTTAATAGCGCACTCGTTTGCTTCAGCACCGGAATTTGCAAAGAAAACCTTGCTCATTCCGGTTTTTTTGCATATAAGCTCCGCAAGCTTTGCACAAGGCTCTGTATAATAAAGATTTGAACTATGCTGAATTTGTGAAATCTGGGCTGTTACCACATTTTGCCATTCCTCATCGCAAAAGCCGAAAGAGTTTACGGCAATTCCGCTGCCCATATCAATATATTCTTTGCCGTTTTCATCATAAACAAGACTTCCATTTCCTTTGCAAAGCTGAATAGGAAAACGGTTGTAAGTGTTTGCAATATAAGTTGAATCAACGTTTTTTATATCCATTTTTCTGTTCCTTTCGGAATTATTTTACTACCATTGTGCCTATTCCTTCGTCCGTAAGCGTTTCAATAAGAAGCGAGTGAGGAACAGTTCCGTCAATTATAAACACTTTTTTAACGCCGTGATTTATAGCATCAATGCAACAGTTCACTTTCGGTATCATTCCGCCGTTTATTATACCGGACTTAATCAATTCGGGAGCTTCGTCAAGTGTGATTTTCGGAATAAGAGAGCCGGGGTCGTCTTTATCACGCAGTATGCCGCTTATATCCGTCATAGATATAAAGCTTTCCGCTCCGAGCGCTCCTGCAAGCCTTGCCGCCGCCGTGTCGGCATTTATGTTATATACGTTAGCCTCTTTGTCACAACCAACGGTTGCAACAACGGGAATATAGCCTTTTTCAAGAATATCCGAAACAAGTCCAGCATTCACTTTTGTTATTTCACCCACAAAACCAAGCTCATCACTAAGCTTTTTAGCTTCAAAAATTCTGCCGTCAATTCCGCAAAGTCCAACTGCGTTACCGCCTTTTTTGGAAATAAGGTTAACAAGACTTTTGTTGATTTTACCCGCAAGAATCATTTGTGCTACCTGAGCGGTTTCTTCGTCCGTGACTCTCAGTCCGTTTACAAACTCTGTCTTTTTACCCATGGTTTTGAGCATATCGGTAATTTCAGGACCGCCGCCGTGGACAAGTACAACCTTTGCACCTATAAGCGAAAGAAGTACAATATCACCCATAACGGAGTTTTTAAGTTTTTCACTTTGCATAGCATTGCCGCCGTATTTAATAACCACAATTTTTCCGTTATATTTTTTTATGTAGGGGAGAGCATGAACAAGAACTCTTGCCCTTTGTGCATTTGTAATATCCATAGCTTTTCTTCCTTTCCGTTATCAGGTTCTGTAATCGCCGTTTATTTTAACGTAGTCGTATGTGAGGTCACAGCCCCAGGCTGTTGAGGAATATTTGCCGTCACCTAAATTTATAAGAATATCTATTTCGTTTTCAAGAAGAATTTCTTTTGCAATTTCCTCCGAGAAGTCCACACCTGCGCCGTTTTCGCATACGGTAATTTCACCTTTTGCGGATTTGAATTTTACCGAAACCTTTGTCACATCGACATCTGCACCGCTGTAACCGATTGCGCAAAGTACACGTCCCCAGTTGGCGTCAGCGCCGAACATGGCGGCTTTTAAAAGAGATGAGCAAATAACGGACTTCGCAACCGTTTTGGCGGTTTCAAGGGTATCTGCGCCGCTCACCTTACATTCAAGGAGCTTGCTTGCGCCTTCGCCATCGGCGGCAATTTTGCGGCACAACCAAATGTTTATCGTATTAAGCGCCTTTGCAAATTCATCAAAATCTGCGCCTTCGCTGTCTATAACAGGATTTTCGGCAAGACCATTTGCCATAACGACAACCATATCGTTTGTTGATGTGTCGCCGTCGATACTTAACATATTGAAAGTGTTTTTAATATCGCTTTTAAGAGCCTTATCAAGCATTTTTGGGGAAATTGCAACGTCCGAGGTGATAAACACAAGCATTGTCGCCATGTTGGGATGTATCATTCCCGAACCTTTTGCAATACCACCTATGTGACAGGTTTTTTCGCCTATTTTAAAGCTTAAAGCAATTTCTTTAAGCTCCGTGTCGGTGGTCATAATGGCGTGCGCGGCGTCTTTGCTGTTATCGGCAAGCCCCCCGACAAGTTTTTCCATACCACCTGCAATCGGCGTTATATCAAGCGGTTGACCGATTACGCCTGTAGAGGCAACAACTACGTCCTCTTTTTTTATTCCCATATGTTTATGAACAAGCTCCGCCATGCTGTCTGCAACCTCCATGCCGTTGGCGTTGCAGGTATTTGCGTTGCCGCTGTTGCATATGATAGCTTGCGCTGTGTGATTTTCAAGATGTTTTTTATCGAGTACTATAGGCGCACCTTTAACGAGATTTGTCGTATATACCGCAGATGTAACCGCAGGAACTTCACTCACAATAAGAGCAAGGTCCTTTTTTGTGTGATTGCGGCGCAATCCGCAATGCACTCCGTTTGCCGTAAATCCTTTTGCGGCACAGATGCCGCCGTTTATAATATTCACCGCTTTCTCTCCAATCTTAAATATTTATAATTAGCCGGTTTAAAATGAGCTTTTATAAAACAAGTCCTGTTTTTTCATCAGAGCCGAGAACAATATTCATACATTCTATTGCCGATCCCGAAGCTCCTTTGCCGAGGTTATCGTATCTTGCCGTAAGCAAAATTCTCTCGCAGTTACCGAAAACGGATATTTCCATAATATCCTTGCCAGATTGCTTTGCGGCGGATAAAAAGCCGTTCTCGTCGGAGTTTTCGCTGTAATATACGATACTGCTTTTATATGTATTTGCATAAAGCTCTTTAATATTGTCAATTGTTTTGCCGCCTTCAAGCTGTGAAGCAAATAAGGGAACGCTTACCTCCATGCCGCTGTAAAAGTCCGCAACAATCGGGCAAAATAGAGGTGAATTTTCAAGTCCGCATACATTAACCATTTCTTTTAAATGTTTGTGAGTTTGAGTTATTCCGTACTGTCTGGGAGCTTTAAGCAGGTCGTTTTTTTCTTCTTCATACTGTGCAATCATTTTCTTTCCGCCGCCGCTGTAACCCGTAAGAGAATGACAGGTTAAAAGAGCGTTTGGAGATAAATATCCGTTTTTTATGAGAGGATAAACAAGGGCAATAAAGCCGCTTGCATGGCAACCCGGAACAGCTATTCTCTTTGAGTGAGAGAGAGCCTCTTTATGTTCCTTTGAAAGCTCCGGAAAACCGTATGCCCAGCCCTGCTCTGTTCGGTGAGCGGTTGATGTATCTATGATTACCGTATTCGGGTTTTTAACAAAGCTCACAGCCTCACGAGAAGCGTCATCAGGCAGGCAAAGAAAAGTTATATCCGAGTCGTTAATGGCGTCGGCACGTTTTATAGGGTCTTTTCGGTCGGAGTCGGAAAGAGTAAACAGCTCAATATCGCTTCTTGAGCCGAGTCTGTCGTAAATTCTGAGTCCTGTTGTGCCGGCACTTCCGTCTATAAAAATTTTTTGCATAAAAACACACCCTAAATGAATAAAAATTAATTTAAAATCATCTTATGTGAATAATTATACAACAAAAAATATAAAAAGTAAAGAGAAAAAAAGCAATTTCGGCTAATAACACAATAATTGTTTAAAAACGTGATTTTTTTTGTGCAGAATTAAGCTGTTCAATGCGGTTTACAATGCTTGACTTTTTTTGATTATTTTGTTATAATTGTGAATTAGAGAATATTATTTTATTTGTGAAAGGAAAAGTCGAAATAATGAATATTATAATTGTCGGTTGCGGCAAGGTAGGTCAGAAGCTTGCAGAACAGCTCAGCGGTGAACAGGAGCATGATATAACCGTTGTTGACCTGCGTGCAGGCGTTGTGCATGACCTTATAAATCAATATGATATAATGGGTGTTGTCGGCAGCGGAACAAGCCTTGACACCCTGCTTGACGCAGGCGTTAAGGATGCGGATTTGCTGATTGCCGTAACAGGTTCGGACGAACTGAACCTTTTAACCTGCCTTATTGCAAAAAAGTCGGGCGATTGCCAGACTATTGCGAGAGTGCGCAAACCCGAATACGGTAAGGAACTTCACCTCTTCAAAGAGGATCTCGGTCTTGCTATGATAATAAATCCGGAGCAAACTGCGGCGGATGAAATTGCAAGGGTTTTGAAATTTCCGTCTGCAATTCAGATTGATACCTTCGCAAAAGGCAGAGTGGAAATTTTAAAATTCCGTGTTTCTCAAGACTCGCCTCTTGCAGATATGATAGTTGCCGACATAAGCGGAAAGCTCAAATGCGATGTGCTTGTTTGCGGCATTGAAAGAGGAGATAAAGCGTTTATTCCGGGCGGAGATTTCGTTATAAAAGCAGGGGACAGAATAAGCATTGTTGCCTCACAGCAAAGCGGAGCGTTTTTCTTCAAGAAAATCGGTGTAAAAACAAATAAGGTTAAAGATACAATGATAGTCGGCGGCGGAGCTACGGCGTATTATCTTGCAAAAAATCTTTTGCAGACCGGAATTAAGGTTAAAATAATAGAGCAAAATCAGGCGAGATGCGAGGAGCTTTGCAGGCTTTTGCCAAAAGCAACCATAATTAACGGAGACGGCACGGATAACCATGTTTTGCTGGAAGCAGGGCTTGAATATACGGAATCTTTTGTTGCTCTTACAAATATTGATGAAGAAAACATTCTTCTTTCGCTTTTTGCAAAAAGCAAGTGCGACGGAAAGCTTATCACAAAAATAAACCGTATTGCTTACGATGATGTTATAAATAATCTTAATCTTGATACAACTATATATCCAAAAAATATAACGGCTGAATATATTGTTAAGTTTGTCCGTGCAAAAAACAACTCAATTGACAGCAATATAGAAACAATGCACCTTATTCTTGACGGAAAAGCGGAAGCGCTTGAATTCCGAATAAATGAAAATTCACCTGTTGCGGGCAAGACAATTGAAAGTCTTAATTTAAAAAGTAATATCATAATTGCCTGCATAAACAGAGAAGGTAGCATTATGACGCCGAGAGGCTATGACGTAATACAAGAAGGCGATACCGTTATTGTTGTAACGACTCACCGAGGCTTTAAAGATATTGACGACATATTAGAATAACTGAAAGAACGGGATTTAATGAACTATAAAATTATAAGATATACGGTCGGTTGGGTACTGAATTTTGAAGCGGCTTGTATGGTACTTCCGCTTATATGCGCAGGTATTTACGGCGAAAGAGAATTCGGCGTATTTGCCCTTTGCGCCGCTGTATGCGTTGTTTGCGGAGCATTGCTTACAGCAGTTAAGCCTGAAAATAAAGCAATGTATTCCAAAGAAGGATATGTAATAGTTGCGCTCAGTTGGCTTGTAATAAGTCTTTTCGGATCGTTTCCGTTTGTTATTTCGGGAGTGATACCAAACTTTATAAATGCGCTTTTTGAAACGGTTTCAGGCTTTACAACAACCGGTGCGTCAATTTTGCCGGAGGTTGAAAGCCTGCCGAGGTCAATTCTGTTTTGGCGCAGTTTTACACATTGGATAGGCGGCATGGGCGTGCTTGTTTTCCTTGTGGCAATTTTGCCTCTTTCGGGTGGAAGCAATCTGTATCTTATCAAAGCGGAAAGTCCGGGTCCTTCGGTAAGTAAGCTTGTGCCTAAGGTAAAGTCAACCGCAAAAATTCTGTACGGAATTTATATCCTCTTTACCTTGCTTGAAATAATCTTTTTGCTTGCGGGAGGTATGAATCTTTTTGATTCGCTCACAACCTCTTTCGGAACGGCAGGTACAGGAGGTCTTGGCATAAGAAACGACAGTCTGGCGTCTTTTTCACCATACTGCCAGTGGGTAGTTACTGTGTTTATGTTCCTGTTCGGAATAGATTTTTCAATATATTACCTGCTTTTTGTAAAGCATATTTTCGGGGTTTTGCGTTCAGACGAGTTTAAGGCATATATTGGTATTGTTGTTTCGGCAATAGCGCTTTTGTGTCTCAGTTGTCATGGGTATTTCGGCTCTTTCAGCGAGCTTCTCCGTCATACTGCGTTTCAAACGGCTTCGCTTATATCGACAACCGGCTACGGCACGACAGATTTTGATATGTGGCCCGAATTTGCAAAGACAATTCTGCTCATGCTTATGCTTTCGGGTGCGTGTGCGGGCAGTACGGGCGGCGGAATAAAAGTATCGAGAATTGTAATACTTTGCAAAAGCATTGTTAAAGAAATAAAAATTGCCGCCATGCCGAAAAGCACTCATAAAATAACTATGAACGGCAAAACCGTTGAACACGAAACGGTAAGAGCCATAAACGTTTTTATGATGGCATATCTTGCGATACTGCTCATTTCGCTGCTTATTATAAGCATTGACGGGCATAGCTTTACAACGAATTTTACTGCGGTAATAGCTTCGCTTAACAATATCGGACCCGGCTTTGCGGACGTTGGTCCGACAAAGAATTTCGGCTTTTATTCACCGCTTTCAAAACTGATTCTTATTTTCGACATGCTTGCGGGAAGACTTGAAATATTCCCGATGTTGGTGTTCTTCTCACCGTACACATGGAGAAAATAACTTGGAGGATTTTTAGAAAATGTTACTTGGCGCAGCAGTAAATTTTGCAACGATTTTTTTCGGCAGTCTTATAGGACTTGCCCTTAAAAAAGGGATTCCCGAAAGATTTCGTGATGTTATTATAGGCGGTATGGCGTTTTGCACCGTATATGTCGGAATAACGGGACTTCTAAAAGGAAAAAGTACACTTGTTATTGTAATATCAATAGCAATCGGGGCTTTTATAGGAGAACTTTTTGACCTTGAAGGGAAAATGAATAAGCTCGGCGATTACGTTCAGAGCCGCTTTAAGGGGAACGATAATAAAATCTCGCAAGCATTTGTTACGGCAACCCTTCTGTACGGTGTCGGAGCTATGGCTATTGTCGGCTCGCTTCAGAGCGGTATTTCGGGCGACCACTCAACTCTTTTTACAAAGTCTATACTTGACGGAATAATGTCAATCATTCTCGCTTCCCAGCTTGGGTTTGGCGTAATGCTTTCGGCAGTGCCCGTATTTATATATCAGGGCGCAATTACGCTCCTTTCGGGCTTTCTTGAACCATATCTTACGGAAACGGCAATTGCGGAAATGACCTGCTCCGGCTCACTGCTTATAATGATGATAGGCTTTAATCTTCTTGGAGTTACAAAGCTTAAAATTGTAAATTACATACCTGCTATATTTATTTCGGCGGTGCTTGCGCAAATTGCTTTTTTCTATTAAAATAAAGAGAAAAGGAGAAAACTATGATTACATTTATACATTATCCAAAATGCTCCACTTGTAAAAAGGCAAAAAAATGGCTTGACGACAAGAATATTCCTTATGATGAGAGAGATATTAAAAAGGAAAATCCGAGCTATGATGAGCTTTATAACTGGCAAAAAATGAGCGGTATGCCGCTAAAAAAGTTTTTTAACACAAGTGGGCTTTTGTATAAAGAGCTGAACCTTAAAGACAAGCTTCCATCAATGAGTGAGGAAGAACAGCTAAAATTACTCGCAAGCGACGGCATGCTTGTTAAAAGACCGCTTGTTGTTGGCGATGATTTTGTGCTTGTCGGCTTTAAAGAGGAAAGCTGGAATGAAAAATTCTGATATGAAAGGGGAAAAATTTATGAAAACAGCGATTGTTTATTTTTCCGCCCACCACGGCAACACAAGAAAGCTTGTGGAAGGCGCAAAGAGTCGTTATCCCGAAATTGATGTTTTTGATGTGGTAAAAGAAAAGCCGAATCTTGAAGAATACGATGTAATCGGCATTGCTTCGGGGATTTACGCATCATCTTTCGGCAAACCGCTTCTTAAATTTTTGAACGAAAAATTGCCTGTCGGCAAGAAAGTTTTTGTTGTGCATACAAGCGGAGTGAATATGAAAAGCTATTCAAAAACGGCGGTTAATATCGCAAAAGACAAAAACTGTGAAATTATAGGAGAGTATTCATGCAAAGGCTTTAATACTTTCGGACCGTTTAAGCTTATCGGCGGAACGGGGAAGGGCAGACCGAGCGAAAAAGATATTAAAGCTTTTTGCGAGTTTCTTAAAAATAAAATAGTGTAAGACAAAACGCCTCGATTTTCGAGGCGTTTTAAATATGTTTTTAAATTTTAAAGTGCTTTTTTAGCAGCTTCTGCAAGAGCGGTAAAAGCAGCAGGGTCGCTTATTGCCATTTCCGAAATAGCTTTTCTGTTAAGCGTAATACCTGCGTTTTTAAGACCGTGCATAAATGTTGAATAATTCATGCCGTTAAGCTTTGCAGCAGCACTTATACGAGTTATCCAAAGCTTTCTGAAGTTTCTCTTTTTCTGTTTACGTCCTATATAAGAATATACAAGCGACTTCATAACAGCTTCGTTGGCTGTTCTGAACAGCTTGGATTTGCCACCGAAATAACCCTTGGCAAGCTTTAATATTTTTTTATGTCTTCTTCTTGTTGTAACTGCGCCTTTAACTCTGGCCATTTAATCTCAACCTCCTATGTTTATTTGTACGGAATTAACTTTTTGATTACAGCTGCATTTGCAGGAACTGCATAGCTCTGTTTTCTGAGACCGCGTTTTCTCTTTGTTGATTTCTTTGTAAGAATGTGACGTCTTCCGGCGTGATTCTTTTTAACTTTACCGTTTTTTGTGAGATTAAATCTCTTAGCTGCGCCTCTGTGTGTCTTTATTTTAGGCATATTTTTCTCTCCTCTCAGAAATTGATATTATGTGAAATTCAGAAAATAAGAATTCTCTGCAAATCATAAACGTATTTACTGTTTAGGCGTAAGGAACATAACCATGCTTCTGCCTTCCATTTTAGCCTGTTTTTCAACTGTCGCCTCACCCTCAAAATAAGCGGCAAATTTATCAAGCAGGGGTGCGCCCACATCTGTATGAGCAAGCTCACGACCTCTGAAACGAAGCGATACCTTAACTTTATCGCCTGCGGCAATGAATTTTTTAGCCTGTCTGACTTTTGTTTCAAGGTCTCCGACATCAATCGACGGGGTAAGCCTTACCTCTTTAATGCTTACGACTTTCTGATTTTTGCGTGTTTCCTTTTCACGTTTTGCACGGTCAAACCTGTACTTGCCGTAATCCATAATTTTGCATACAGGCGGCTGTGCCTGTGGAGCAATTTCTACAAGGTCAAGATTTTTTTCGTCGGCAATGCGCATGGCTTCTTTAAGGGAAAGAATGCCGAGCTGACCGCCGTCGCTGTCTACCACCCTGATTTCCTTGTGTTTAATTTCCTCGTTAATTAAAAGCTCCTTTGCTATCTTTAACACCTCCAAAAAAAATTGAGCCGGTTAAAATTTCCGCCTCAAAATACCATAGAATATTCCTCATAAATCAGGAACACTCAATAATATTTGCCCTCCGCTCTTATAATCGGCAGGCGAGAAGCGAAAACCTCTGCTTGTTAATTCTTTTAAATTATACCACATAATTTATGCTTTGTCAAGGGGTAAATACAAAAATTTCACATAAATTGTACATCAGTATTTATACGAATATTTAATTACCCGTTGACAAAACTTAGCTTCTGATGTGACAAAACTTAGCTTCTGATGTTATAATATTATTCATAAGAAAATAGCTCCTTTGCATAATGTTTTGATTGGTCTCTAACATTATATCATATTTGGAGCCTATTTTCTTTTTTATTTGTCACCCATCAATTGTATCACAACAGTTGCGTTAAAGGTAAAGCTTCCGCATGAGGTAGAAAGGGTATATCTCGCACCTCAAAACAAGGAACTTGAATTTGAAACAAAGGACGGCTATACCTGCGTAAATGATGGGCGGAATTTGCCGTAAAAATATACAATATACAAAAAAATGCAGTAAAATTTTGTAAAAAATGACGATTGAAATGTACATATAAATGTGATAATATATGTAAGTAAAATTGGTTATCGCAAGTAGAGGCGCACAATTCATCAGTACCCGCTTAATTTTGGGCAAACGTAAGCGGCGAAAGGGGAGAGTGCCGAGGCGCGGTTTTTTGCCCGAAGAAATCGCCGCCGGGGTAATGCAGAATATGCATTGCACTGTCACTTATTTTAGTGGAGAGCTATTGCAACCCAAAATCGTTAGTTTATGGTCACGGTTTGCAGTAGTGCATGCCGTGACCTTTTTTAAAATTTATTTTAAGGAGAGTTTTTTATGAAAAACTTTAAAAAGGCTTTTACCGCCACCTCGCTTCTGACGGTAATGCTCATGCTGGCAATGACAGTCTGTTGCTTTGCTGCAGGCGAAGACGAAGCTCCGAAAATGTATGCGAGCTTCTGGGCGCTTATTCCGCCGATTATCGCAATCGGACTTGCGCTTATCACAAAAGAAGTTTATTCTTCTCTTTTCATCGGTATTGTAGTCGGTGCGCTTTTTGCGGCTGATTTTGCTCCGGTTGCGGCTATGGACAGACTTGTAGAGGACGGTCTTATGGCGGCTGTTGCGGATACTGCCGGTATTTTTATCTTCCTTGTTATACTCGGCACGATTGTTGCTCTTGTAAACAAGGCAGGCGGTAGTGCGGCTTTCGGCGCATGGGCAAAGAAGAACATTAAAACAAGACCCGGCGCTATGCTTGCAACCTTTGCACTCGGCGTACTTATTTTCATAGACGACTATTTCAACTGCCTTACAGTTGGTTCTGTAATGCGCCCTGTAACAGACAGTCATAAAATTTCAAGAGCAAAGCTTGCGTTTATTATTGACGCAACGGCGGCTCCCATATGTATGATTGCTCCGATTTCTTCATGGGCTGCGGCAGTTTCGAGCTACGCTCCCGAAGGACAGGGTATCGCACTCTTTATAAAAGCGATTCCGTTTAACTTCTATTCGCTTCTTACACTTGTTTTCGTAATTGCAATTTCTCTTATGAAGTTTGATTACGGCCCGATGAAAATTCACGAAAAGAACGCACTTGAAAAAGGCGACCTTTATACAAGCGGCGAAAAAGCAGAAGTACCCGAAGAAGCTCCTTCTTCAAAGGGTAAGGTTATCGACCTTGTACTTCCGATTGTTGTGCTTATTGCAATTTGCGTAGTAGCTCTTATTTATAACGGCGGCTTCTTCAGCGGTGCAAGCTTTGTTGACGCTTTCAGTGATACAGATGCAACCGTAGGTCTTCCGTGGGGTGCGCTCATTGCACTTGTTGTTACAATTATCTATCTTGTTGCAAGACGAGTTGTAAGCTTTAAAGAAGCTATGGAATGTATTCCGAAGGGCTTTACAGCAATGGTACCGGCAATTCTTATTCTTACCTTTGCAACAACCCTTAAAAATATGACAGGTCTTCTCGGCGCCGCAGATTACGTTGACGGAATTATGAAGAACGCCGCCACCGGTCTTGCAAGCTTCCTTCCGGCTGTTATCTTCCTTGTTGCTTGCCTTCTTGCTTTTGCAACAGGTACATCTTGGGGAACATTCGGTATTCTTATTCCGATAGTAACAGCAATGTTTGCTCCGAGCGATCCGCTGTTTATAATCGGTATGTCTGCTTGTCTTGCAGGTGCTGTTTGCGGCGACCACTGCTCACCTATTTCCGATACGACAATTATGTCGTCCGCAGGAGGACAGTGTAACCATATTAACCACGTTTCGACACAGCTTCCGTATGCAATTACGGTTGCGGCCGTTTCGTTTGTTTCGTACATAATTTCCGGTTTCGTAAAGAATGTATGGATTTGCCTTCCCGTAGCAATAGTTCTTATGATTGCTACATTGTTTGTAATAAAATCCGTTACTGCGGATAAAAAACAGGCATAAAGGTTTTGAGTTGTTAAAAGCTCCGCCGTTTGGCGGAGCTTTCAGAGTGCTGACATCTCTACCGTACCTATGTACGCCGACGAGTTTTAAAGGACGAAATATACCTTCGCTTCTCAGCCTCTGCTCAGCTTAATGACTTTGTCATTAAGCTGAAAGCTCCGCCGTTTGGCGGAGCTTTTCTCAGTTTTTTATTAAAAGTACTTGAATTTTTTTACAAATAAGTGTATAATAGTAATATGTGTTTTATTATGCTTAATATTGAAAGGTTGAACAGAATTGGAAGATAAAAAGTTTTATATCACAACGGCAATCGCATATACATCACGCAAGCCCCATATAGGTAACACATATGAGGCTATTTTAACCGATGCCATTGCGAGATTCAAACGTTTTCAGGGCTACGATGTTTTCTTCCTTACGGGAACGGACGAACACGGTCAGAAAATTGAAGAACTTGCAAAGGAAGCAGGAATAAGCCCAAAAGCTTATGTTGATAAGGTTGCGGGCGAAATCCGTACAATATGGGATAAAATGAATGTCAGCTACGACAAGTTTATCCGCACAACCGACGATTATCACGAAGAAGCCGTAAAGAAGATATTTACCAAGCTTTATGAGCAAGGCGATATTTATAAAAGCGAATACGAGGGTATGTACTGCGTACCCTGTGAGTCGTGTTTCACCGAAACACAGCTTGTTAACGGCTGTTGCCCCGAGTGCGGCAGACCTGTTAAACCAACGAGGGAAGAAGCATATTTCTTTAAAATGAGCAAGTATGCGGACAGGCTTATGAAATATATTGAAGATAACCCCGAATTTATACAGCCCGAATCCCGAAAAAAAGAAATGGTTAATAATTTCTTAAAGCCGGGACTTCAGGATTTGTGCGTTTCGAGAAGCTCGTTCAAATGGGGCGTACCCGTTGAATTTGACGATAAACATGTAATTTATGTCTGGATTGACGCACTTTCAAACTATATTACCGCTCTCGGATATTCTCCGGAAGCCAAAGGCGAAAACTATAAAAAATACTGGCCGGCAGATGTGCATATAATCGGCAAGGATATTCTTCGTTTTCATACAATATATTGGCCGATTATTCTTATGGCACTCGGCGAGCCGTTGCCGAAACAGGTTTTCGGTCATCCGTGGCTGCTTTTCGGAAACGATAAAATGAGTAAATCAAAGGGTAATGTTATTTATGCCGACGAGCTTGCCGAGAAATTCGGAGTTGACGCTGTGCGTTACTATGTACTCAGCGAAATGCCGTTTGCAAATGATGGCAGTATAACCTATGAAATGGTTATTGCACGGTATAATTCCGACCTTGCAAATATTCTCGGAAATCTTGTAAACCGTACAGTTGCTATGGTTAATAAGTATTTTGACGGAACTGTACCAAGCCCCGGTGCGGAAGAAGGCACGGACGGTGAGCTTAAAGCTGCGGCGGTTAAAGCATATAAAGACGTATGCGAGGCAATGAAGGGTCATCACGTTGCGGACAGTCTTGAAATAATTATGAATCTTGCAAGAAGAAGCAATAAATACATTGACGAAACAACGCCGTGGACGCTTGCAAAAAGTGAAGAAACCAAGGAAAGACTCGGTACGGTTCTTTATAACCTTATTGAAGCAATCAGATTTATCGGTATTCTTATCACTTCGTTTATGCCCGAAACAGGCGAGAAAATACTTGCAATGATAAATGCCGCAGATTGCGGCGCAGACAGTCTTGAAAGCTTTGGAAACTTCAAGGCGGAAACGAAAGTGGGCGAGGCAGTTCCGCTGTTTGCAAGAATTGACGAAAAGAAGATGCTTGAAGAGCTTACGGCAAATACGCAGGAGCCTCAGCTTGATATAAAGCCGGAAATCACAATTGAAGATATTGAAAAAATTGATTTGCGTGTTGCAAAAGTGCTTGCGGCGGAAAAGGTTGAAAAAGCCGATAAGCTGCTCAAACTGAAAATTGACCTCGGCGGCGAAGAACGCACTATTGTTTCGGGGATAGCAAAAAATTATACCCCCGAAAGCATTGTCGGTAAAAATATTGTGCTTGTTGCAAACCTTAAACCTGCAAAGATAAGGGGAATAGAGTCTAAAGGTATGCTTCTTGCGGCGGCGGACGACAAAAATCTTGTTCTTTTGACCGTTGACGGCGATATGCCGAGCGGAACGAAAATAGGCTGATTATCATGACAGATTTGCAGAAAAAACTTTTTGAGCTTCAGGATTGTAACTACCGTGATTTTCACAGCCGACTTATGCCGACAATAGAAAAAGAGAGAATTATCGGTATAAGAACGCCTGTCCTTCGCAAATTTGCAAAAGAATTTAAAAAAACGAATGAGGCGGAGGCTTTTTTGAAGAATTTGCCGCATAAGTATTATGAGGAGAATAATCTTCATGCTTTTTTGGTGGCGGATATTGCTGATTTCGATACGGCTCTTGCCGAAACGGAGCGATTTGTGCCGTATATAGATAACTGGGCAACCTGTGACTGTTTTCAGCCGAAAGCTTTTAAAAAGTCGCTTGGTTTGGCTGATAGTCGAAAAAGACTTCTTAACAAAATTTTTGACTGGCTTAAAAGTGATAAAACTTATACCGTAAGGTACGGGATAGGGCTTTTGATGAATTTGTTTTTGGACGACTTTTTTGAGCCTGAATATATGTCGGCAGTAGGGGAAATTCGCTCAGATGAATACTATATAAATATGATGATTGCGTGGTATTTTGCTACGGCTCTTTATAAGCAGCCTGAGCAGGCACTGACATTTATAACCGAAAAGCGTTTAAGCCCCGATGTTCACCGCAAGGCAATTCAGAAGGCGGTTGAGAGCTATCGTATTTCGGACAGCATGAAGGAACTGCTTAAAACTTACAGAAATAAGTAACTTAATCCGCAAAAGCGGGTGAAAATATAACCTTGAAAGGAAAGAGAAAAATGTTTGAAAAAATAAGAAAGATTATAGCAAGTGAACTTATGATTGAGGAAGATTCAATAACACCGGAGTCATCCATTAAAGATGATTTGGGAGCAGACTCACTTGCGCTTGTTGACCTTGTAATGTCGCTTGAAGATGAGTTTAGCCTTGAAATTCCCGATGAAGCGCTTGAGTCGGTAAAAACCGTCGGCGATATAGTAAAATTTGTTGAGGATAACGGAATAGAACTTTAAGTAAAATATAGCAAGAAGCCCACTGCTAATTTAGCGGTGGGCGTTTATTTACCGTAAAAATCAAATAAAAACTCAAACCGCATATATAAGCGGTATATTGCGGTAGCCCGAATTTGTAAGAATGAATTTCTTTATTTAAGACCAAGGAGTTCATCTACAGAAATATCAAAAATTTTTGCAAAAGAGACAAGCTCGATATCAGTAACAAAGCGTTTTCCACACTCAATTCTTTGCACAGCGTTTTTATCAACATCAATTCCCTGAAGCTGAAGTTTTTCCGCAAGTACTCTTTGTGACATTTTCGGTTTCACATTTTTCCTTAATAATGCAATTTTCTTTCCGCTTATGTTATTTAGTCCATTTTCATTTTTATTTTTAAACATATAATCACCCTAAAAATTAAAAAAGATTTAAAAATGACATTTAGTACTTGCCTTTTTTATTATTATATGTTATAATAAAAACATATTGACATTTACTGAATGTCAAATTTTGGTGTTTATGGAGGGAAATAGAAATGAAAAAGAGTATAATAATGATTTTGTTGGTATCTATATTAATGTTTGTTTGTCATTTTATGACGGTAAGTGCTGCCATTCCGACAAAGGATACTATTAAACAAAGACTTGACTCGTTAAAAAGTCAATATCCTGACGGAACCTCGCAAACCAAATTTTATAATGCGCAGATATATGATAGCGATATTGGCGGATACAGCATGGGATATAAGGATTTATCGGGTTATGGCTCTTGGCAGTGTTTAGCTTGGGGATGTAAAGTTTATGATACTCTTTGGGAGAAAAGCATTTCAACAGGAGAGACTCATACTAATGTAAACAACATATGCATAGGGGATTATGTGCGTTATAACTCTACAATAGAATATGACCATTCAATCATAATAACCGGTATTGACGGAAATACATTATATTATACCGATTGTAATGGCGGCAAAGTTGGCAGTGTAAGTTATTCAAATAAAATAAAATGGGACAGAACAATTTCAAAGTCTGAACTTCAGACAAAGGTGAATAAAAAGCTTGTCATGAGTTCGGGATACGGATACATAAGGCATCAAAATGGAAATGATTATAAAGATTTGAATGCATATGTAGATTTGGGTGGAGATTTTTATGCAAAGATAAAAAATACTTATTATGGTTTGTGCCTAACAAATGATTCAGATAATGTCTCGGTAAGAACTGATTCAAATTCCGATAGTCAGTGGTGGCATTTTATAAGGAACAGCGATGGAACATATAAGATAATATCAATGAAAGATACATCAAAATGTCTTGATGTACATTTGTCAGGTACCGGTATAAAGACAAATATAAAAGTTGCGACAGATAATGGGGGTAATGCTCAGAAGTGGGCAATAACAGGTTCGCAGAATAAGTATGTTTTGCGTGCCCTTTGCACAAGCTGCGTAATAGATGTTGATAACATCACAACAGGAGACGGAGCTAACGTATGGACATATACAGCTAACGGAACTAATGTTCAGCTGTTCACAATAGAGTCGCACATAGCAGGTTGTAATATTGATTTGGGTGAAGACTTTGATGCAAAAATTATAAATCCTTATTACGATATGTGCTTTACAAATGATTCAATCAATGTTTCGATGAGAGAATATAAGAACAATGAAAACCAATGGTGGCATTTTGTAAGGTATGATGATTATTCCTATAAGATAGTTTCATACTACGATAATTTGTGTTTAGATGTTCATTTGGCAGGTACATTTGCAGCAACGAATATCAAGGTTGCAGGCGATAATGGTAACAATGCGCAGAAATGGTATATTTATAAAAATGGCAGTCGTTATATTTTAAGGGCAAAGTGTACACAACATGTAGCTGATTTTTTAGCAGCAAGCGAAGGCGCAAATGTACAAACTTATACTATTAAAGGAACAAACTCACAGCTTTTTGATATTGAAAAAATAAATATAGAAAAAATCAACTTTAATTGTAATAATGATGGCTTTATAATTGCGCCAAAAGCAGTATATTATCCCGATTTGGTTAACGGTGGCAGGGGTGCGGACAAAATGGTTATATACAATAACAGTGAGCAGACCACAGGAACTAATTCGTGGGGTACTGAAATTCTTGTAGGTGCTAACGGTAGGGTTGAGAAACTCGAATGGTACAAGGGAAATGCAACTGTTCCGCATAAGGGATTCATAGCATCCGGCAACGGAACAGCCTCATCGTGGTTATGTGATAACGTAGAAGAGGGAGATTACGCAGTTTACAATATAGATACAAATGAATTGCAGATATGGGATGAAAACTCACGGCTTATTGAAAAGGGGAAAAACGTTATGGTTGGCAGTAGCTATGGCACATTACCTCAATTAAATGACTGTAACGGGAGAGTTTTTGAAGGTTGGTATGATTCAGCTGACGGAGGAGTGCAGATAACCGAAGAATCGGCTGTTTCCGTTTCTTGTAAAAATCTATATGCACATTGGAGTGTTCCTAAGCCAAAGCTTCTGGCAGAGGTTACAACAGAAGGAACAAGTTACACGGTGAGAGCACAAATTAACAATGTTAGTGAGGCTTGTGATGTTGTAATTGCGGCATACAGTAACAAGCGCCTTACAGCTTATCACAAAGAGGATTTCGGTGAATATGAAGTTGTGAGTACTTTAAAAGGGGAGTTTGATGAAATAAAGGTTATGGCTTTTGAAAAGGGAGACAGTATTAGACCGATATGCGAAGCTGTAATTCTTATACCATAGTATATACAAAAATATGCGGTACGCCAAAAGGCGTACCGCATAAATTTACCGTTTTACGAATATTTATTAATATTCAAGAGCAGCAAGCTTTTTATAATAAGCAAGTCTGTCGAAAGCATCCTGCTTGTTCTTTGCGAGAAGCTTCTCGGCAATATCCGGGAACTGCTTAAGAAGAGAAGCATAACGTACTTCACCTTTAAGGAATTCGTCGAAGTCGCCGACAGGTTCTTTAGAATCAAGAATAAACGGATTTTTGCCTTCAAGAGCAAGATCCGGATTGTATCTGTAAAGAGGCCAGTAACCACATTCAACGGCAAGCTTGCCCTCGAACTGAGATTTACCCATACCCTTTGAGATACCGTGGTTGATACACGGAGCATAAGCGATGATAAGTGACGGACCGTGATAGCTTTCAGCCTCTTTCATAGCTTTAAGAAGCTGATTCTGGTTAGCGCCCATACATACGCTTGCAACATATACATAACCGTAAGACATAGCCATAAGGCCAAGGTCTTTTTTCTTTACTCTCTTACCTGCAGCGGCAAACTTAGCGATTGCAGCAGTAGGAGTAGATTTTGATGACTGACCGCCTGTGTTTGAATAAACCTCTGTATCCATAACAAGAACGTTTACGTCCTCGCCGCTTGCAAGAACATGGTCAACACCGCCGTAGCCGATATCGTATGCCCAGCCGTCACCGCCGAAGATCCAAATAGATTTCTTTGTGAACAGGTCTGACATTTCGCTGATTTTTTCAAGAAGCTCTTTTGCTTCGCCGCTGTTTTTAGCGATAGCGTCCGGAAGAGCAGCTTTGATTTCCTCGCTGATAGCTTTGGAAGCCTCACCCTCGTCCTTGTTTTCAAGCCAGTTCTTGAACAAATCTGCCATTTTTTCGCAGCACGGATTTTCAAGGAATTTCTCAACATATTCGGTAAGCTTTGCACGTCTCTGAGACATTGCAAGGTTGAAACCGAAACCGAATTCTGCGTTATCCTCAAACAATGAGTTAGCCCATGTAGGACCGTAACCCTTGTCGTTTGTTGTGTAGGGGTTTGTCGGAGCGCTGCCGCCGTAAATTGACGAACAACCTGTTGCGTTGGCAATCATCATTCTGTCGCCGAACAGCTGAGTTGTAAGCTTAACATAAGGTGTTTCACCGCAGCCTGCGCAAGCGCCTGAGAATTCAAACAGAGGCTTGGAGAACTGACTGTCTTTAACTGTTGCTGTGCTGACATTTTCAAGCTCGGGAAGAGTCTGAGCGTACTCCCAGTTAGCTTCTTCAGCTTCTGTAAGAGTAGCAAGAGGCTGCATAACAAGAGCCTTTTCTTTAGCGGGACAAACATCTGCACAGTTGCCGCAACCCGTACAATCAAGCGGGCTGAGCTGCATTCTGAACTGTTTGCCTGCGTATGCTTTACCGTTAGCGTTCTTTGTAACAAATGTTTCGGGAGCGTTTGCCTTCTGCTCATCTGTCAGCACATAAGGTCTGATACAAGCATGAGGACATACAAATGAACACTGGTTACACTGGATACAGTTTTCGGGAATCCAGTTGGGAACATTAACAGCGATACCGCGTTTTTCATATTTTGTTGTGCCGCTCGGAACGATACCGTTCGGATTAGCGCTGAATGCCGAAACAGGAAGCTTGTCTCCCTGCTGAGCAAGAATAGGCTTAACAACCTCATCAAAATACTCTGTTGCGGGAACAACTACGGGAAGCGCACCTTCTGTTGTTGTAGCCCAGCTTTCCGGATACTTGATTTCAACAAGACCGGTAAGACCTGCTTCAACAGCGGCGTTGTTCATATTAACAACCTTTTCGCCCTTCTTGCCGTAAGATTTAACGATAGCTTCTTTCATATATTTAACAGCGTCAGCTTCGGGAATAATGTTTGCCAGCTTGAAGAAAGCGGACATCATTATCATGTTAATTCTGCTGCCAAGACCGATTTCGGCGCCGAGCTTAATAGCGTCTATATTATAGAACTTAATGTGCTTCTTTGCAATTACATTCTTCATTGAAGCCGGAAGCTCTTTGTCAAGCTCTTCAACAGTGCTCCACGGTGAGTTAAGAAGGAATACGCCACCGTCTTTTATGCCTTCAAGAATGTCGTAACGTGTAACATATGATGAGTTATGACAAGCAATGAAGTCGGAAACTGTAAGAAGATAGGGGGCTTTAATCGGCGTGTCACCAAAACGAAGGTGAGAAACCGTAATACCGCCTGATTTCTTAGAGTCATATGAGAAGTAACCCTGAGCAAACTTGTCTGTGTGGTTACCTATAATCTTAATAGAGTTCTTGTTAGCGCCTACAGTACCGTCAGAACCGAGACCGAAGAACTTGCAACGGCTAACACCTGCGGGAGAAGTATCAATTTCTTCTTTAATATCAAGTGAAAGACCTGTTACATCATCAACGATACCAACAGTGAAGTGGTTTTTGGGAGCTTTAAGTTCAAGGTTGTCGTAAACAGCCTTAACCATTGAAGGTGTGAACTCTTTTGAAGCAAGACCGTATCTGCCGCCAACAACAGTTACATCAAGATTTGCTTCTTTAATTGCAGTACATACATCTGCAAAAAGAGGTTCGCCGAGAGCGCCCGGTTCTTTTGTTCTGTCAAGAACTGCAATGGATTTTGCGGATTTCGGAATAGCGTTAACAAAATGCTTGATTGAGAACGGTCTGTAAAGACGTACTTTTATAACGCCGACTTTTTCGCCCTTAGCTGTAAGGTAATCAACAGTTTCTTCAACTGCGTCACAGCCGGAGCCCATAAGTACGATAACTCTTTCGGCATCCGGTGCGCCGTAGTAATCGAACAGGTTGTAACGTCTGCCTGTTACTTCGTAAACCTTCTGCATATATTCTTCAACAATTTCCGGAACAGCATCATAGTACTTGTTGCAAGCTTCTCTGTTCTGGAAGTATATGTCGGGGTTCTGTGCCGAGCCGCGAAGTTCGGGGTGTTCGGGATTCATGCTCTTTGCACGGAAATCCTTGATAGCGTCCCAGTCAACCATTTTTGCCATATCTTCATAATCAATGGCGTCGATTTTCTGAATTTCATGAGAAGTTCTGAAACCGTCAAAGAAATGAAGGAACGGAACCTTTGCTTTAAGAGTTGAAAGGTGAGCAACGGTTGCAAGGTCCATAACTTCCTGTACGGAAGCGGAAGCAAGCATTGCAAAGCCTGTCTGACGGCAAGCCATAACGTCCGAATGGTCACCGAAAATTGAAAGTGCGTGAGCCGCAATACATCTTGCGCTTACATGGAAAACAGCAGGAATAAGTTCACCTGCGATTTTGTACATATTCGGAATCATAAGGAGAAGACCCTGTGAAGCCGTAAATGTAGTTGTTAAAGCGCCTGCCGAAAGAGAACCGTGAACAGCACCTGCTGCGCCTGCCTCTGACTGCATTTCTGCAATTTTCATAACCTGACCGAAAATGTTTTTGCGGCCGTGAGCTGCCCATTCGTCACAGACTTCAGCCATTGTTGAAGACGGTGTAATGGGGTAGATGGCAGCCGTATCGCTGAACGCATAAGCAACGTGAGCGGCGGCGGTATTGCCATCGACTGTAAGTTTTGTAGCCATATTTATTTCCTCCTAAAAATTATTTTAAAATTTATTTCTCGTTTGCGGCAGTATTTTTTCACCGCAAACGTAAAAACACAAAAGTTAATCTATAAGTGATTTTCCTGTCATTTCTTCGGGAATATCAAGCCCAAGCATTGTAAGCATTGTGGGCGCAAGGTCCGAAAGACCGCCGTTATGAAGCTTGCCGTCAAAACCTATCATAACAAGCGGAACAGGATTTGTGGTGTGCGCCGTGAAAGGACCGCCGTCCGTGTCTACCATGCAGTCGGCGTTGCCGTGGTCCGCAGTTATTAAAAGCGCACCGCCTTTTGCGGTAATTGCGTCAACCACCTTGCCGAGGCACTCGTCAACGGTTTCAACCGCTTTGATTGCGGCGTCCATAAAGCCTGTATGTCCTACCATATCGCAATTTGCAAAGTTAAGTATAATAACATCGTATTTGTCACTTGCAATACGTTTCAAAACCTCGTCGGTTACTTCGTATGCGCTCATTTCGGGCTGAAGGTCGTAGGTTGCAACCTTCGGTGAGGGAATAAGCGCTCTGTCCTCGCCGTCATACACTTTCTCAACGCCTCCGTTAAAGAAGAACGTAACGTGAGCATATTTTTCGGTTTCGGCAATTCTAAGCTGTTTTAAGCCTTTTTCGCTTAAATATTCGCCGAGAGTGTTTTTAAGGGTTTCGGGCTTAAAAGCAATTTCAACATTAGGCATTGAAGCGTCGTACTGTGTCATACAAACGTAGAATACCTTATTATATACTTTTCTTTCAAATCCCGAAAAAGCGTCGTCAACAAAGCAACGAGTGAGCTCTCTTGCTCTGTCGGGTCTGAAATTGAAGAAAATTATGCTGTCGTTTTTTTCGACTTTTGCGCCGCCGGCAATTACCGTAGGAACAACAAATTCGTCAAAAACTTTTGCATCATAAGATTTTTCAACAGCGTCTACGGCATCAAAGGCTTTTTCACCGATACCGAGTGCAATTGCGTCGTAGGCTTTTTCTACTCTGTCCCAGCGATTATCTCGGTCCATGGCGTAGTATCTGCCTGCAACGGTAGCTATTTTGCCAACACCGATTTCTTTAAGCTTTGCATCAAGCTCTTTAACGTAGCCTGCGCCTGAGTTCGGCGGAACGTCACGTCCGTCAAGAAGGGCATGAACGTTAACGTCGGTCACACCGCATTTTTTAGCCATCTCTACAAGAGCATAAAGGTGAGTGTTGTGGCTGTGAACGCCACCGTCCGACAAAAGACCTATAAGATGAAGTTTGCTTCCGTATTTTTTGCAATTTTCCATAGCGGAAACAAGCACATCGTTTTCAAAAAACGGTCCTTCCTCGATTGCCTTTGTTATTCTTGTAAGCTCCTGATACACAATTCTGCCGGCACCGATATTTGTATGTCCGACCTCGGAGTTACCCATCTGTCCGTCGGGAAGTCCAACGGCAAGACCGCTTGCGTTAAGCTGAGAGTTCGGATATTCTTTTAAATATCTGTCCATATTCGGCGTTTTTGCTTTTGCGATTGCGCTTACGCTTTCGTCCTGCGTTACACCGTAGCCGTCCATAATAATTAATGCAAGAGGTTTTTTTGCCATAGTGTTAAGCCTCCTTATGCATTTGTTGCAGCGTTTATAATTGTGCAGAAATCGGGAGCTTTAAGACTTGCGCCGCCGATAAGACCGCCGTCAATATCGCTCTGTGCAAGAAGTCCGGCTGCATTTTTGGCATTCATACTGCCGCCGTAAAGAATTTTTATTTCGTCGGCAACTTTTGCGCCGTAAAGAGCTTTAACCGTTTCACGAATGAAAGCGCAAACTTCATTTGCCTGCTCGTCGGTAGCTGTTTTGCCTGTTCCGATTGCCCAAATAGGCTCGTAAGCAATAACAACCTTTTCGGCGTCCTTAGCCGAAACGTTTTTAAGAGCAAGCTTAACCTGCATAGCAATAAAGTCGAAGGTTACGCCGTTTTCACGCTGAGAAAGTGATTCTCCTACACAAACGATGGGAGTAATATCATTTTCGAGAGCTTTAAGAGTTTTAAGGTTAACGGTTTCGTCTGTTTCCGCAAAATACTGACGTCTTTCGGAGTGACCGATAACTGTGTATGTTACGCCGACCTCTTTAAGCATTTCGGCTGAAATCTCACCTGTAAATGCACCTTTGTCCTCAAAGTGCATATTTTCGGCAGATACGGCAATTTTACTGCCTTTTGCGGCTTCAACAGCCGCCGGAAGGCAAATGTACGGAGTGCAAACAACAACATCACAGGTTGCTTTATCCGCAGTTTCTTTTATTTCGGCAATGAGAGCAGTGCCCTGAGAAGGAGTGTTGTTCATTTTCCAGTTGCCGGCAATTAACTTTTTTCTCATTTTTAATGACATTCCTTTCAAAAAGATTCTTATTTATCCTCAAGACAAGCAATTCCGGGAAGTTCAAGACCTTCAAGGAATTCAAGGCTTGCGCCGCCGCCTGTTGAGATATGCGACATTTTATCCGCAAAGCCAAGCTGTTCAACAGCCGCTGCCGAGTCGCCGCCGCCGATGATTGTTGTTGCGTCTGCGTCTGCAACCATCTGAGCTACCGCAATTGTACCTTTTGCAAAATTCGGCATTTCAAATACGCCCATAGGACCGTTCCATACAATTGTCTTTGCGGCAAGGATTGTTTCTTTGAACTGTTCTATCGACTTAGGACCTATATCCATACCCTGGTAGTCGTCCGGAATAGCCATAGAATCAACAACTTTAAAGTTTGCATCGTTGCTGAAATCGTCAGCTACAACGTTATCAACCGGAAGAAGGAGTTTTACGCCTTTATCCTTTGCTTTTGCAAGGATTTCTTTGCAGTAGTCAAGTCTTTCTTCGTCAAGAAGAGATTTTCCTATGCTTCCGCCCATAGCTTTTATGAACGTGTAAGCCATACCGCCGCCTATAACGATAGAGTCAACCTTTTCAAGAAGGTTGTTTATAACGCCGATTTTGTCTTTAACCTTTGCGCCGCCGAGAATTGCAACAAACGGACGGTCGGGGTTTGAAAGAGCTTTGCCCATAAAGTCAATTTCTTTTTTGATAAGATAACCCGAAACGGCGGGAAGATAGTTTGCAACGCCTGCTGTTGAAGCGTGCGCTCTGTGAGCTGTTCCGAAAGCGTCGTTTACGAATATATCCGCAAATTCGCTGAGAGCTTTTGCAAAAGCAGGGTCGTTCTTTTCTTCTTCAGCATGGAAACGAACGTTTTCAAGAAGCATAACGTCGCCGTCTTTAAGACCTGCAACAAGTTCTTTTGCGCTGTCGCCGATAACGTCTTTTGCAAGTTTAACTTCTTTGCCGAGCTTTTCTGAAAGTCTCTTTGCAACAGGAGCCAAGCTGTATTTCATATTAAATTCGCCTTTCGGTCTGCCCATGTGCGAGCAAAGAATAACCTTTGCATTGTTCTTTATAAGATACTCAATTGTGGGAAGAGCGCCGACAATACGGTTTTCGTCCGTAATGTTTCCGTCAGCGTCGAGCGGAACGTTAAAGTCACATCTTACAAGAACTTTTTTTCCGCTGACATCAATGTCTTCAACGGTTTTTTTGTTTAACATAAATAACACCTCATTATAAAAAATTAACATATTATATTTTGCCGCCGTAACGGCAGGGTATATTTATCCGACAGCGAAAAAGCATAAAAAGGACAATATATACCATATAATATTTTACACCAAAAGGAAAAAAAATGCAAGAGCTTTATATAATTTTTTCTATATTTATATATAATGACAAAAAATATTGATATTTTTTAGTCAATATTGTTTATAAATACAACTGTAATTTTGACGTACTTGCAAAAAAACAATAAATGAGGTAAAATATATAAAAAGCTTAAAGCGAGATGAAAGAAAATGTATATATATTTAACTGATTTTTCGTGGCTTGCGGGCGATTATGAGAAAAGCGGTGACGGAACAAAACGTTACAGGCGCATGGCGGAGCTTAAAAGCGTGGAGCTTGTTTTTGAGCGTGCCAAAAGCGACCTTGGTCTTAACAAAAACTGCAAAATAGTTCGTGACGAAAAAGGAAAGCCGCATATAGAAGGAGCGGAGCTTTACATAAGTATCAGCCATAGCCAAAGTATAGCGGCGGTTGCGCTTTCAAAAAAGCCTGTCGGGATTGATATTCAGGTACTTTCGGAAGAAAACAAAAAAATAGCGGAGCGTTTTTTTTCAGACGATGAGAAGGAAATAATAAAAAATGCTGACAATAAAAAAGAAGCCTTCACCGCCGTGTGGACGGTGAAGGAGGCAAATTTCAAGCTTTACGGCGATTACCGAAAACGGTGCGAGCATATGTTAAGCCTGAAAACGGATAAATACGTTCTTTCGGCAGTGGGTGAAAATGCCGAAAACGCAAAGCTTTTTATTCTGTGAACAGCGCATTTATTTTGTCTATTTGTGCCATTGTGCAGTCATAGCCGTGGTCGTAGAGCGCGCGGAGCTTGTCGTGATTTTTCT